>JAXFTO010000125.1:0-10368 GCA_034176745.1 Bariatricus sp.
ATCAAATACTTTATACGCAAGCTCGCTTCGGGCTGTTAGGAAAACATACCAGTATGGATATTGACTCTCTTCCAGTTTCTGAACCAGCCCAAATCCATCCATCGAAAATCCCGGAAGATCAATGTCAATAATAAATAAAGAAGGGTGACTGCCAAGCTTCATTGCATCGCTATAAGTGTCCTCCGGATCTCTTCTGGCTGAAACCAATCTCGCATTTTTTTGGTTCTCTTCAATGTACTGGCTTATTTGATGCCTGAAATACTCTAATTGTATTTCTTCGTCTTCGCATAAATATACGTTGATCATATTTTTCACCTCATCCCTTATGTCTATGGATGTTAACATAGTTTGAATCTATTTACAAGAAAATTGTATAGTAATTGCTCTTATTGGTGTTTTTTGTAGCAAAAAAAGACACCATTGAAAGGTGTCTTTTGAATAAACGAAAAATTATAGTTTTGCCAGATATTTTCAGAATTTGCCGCCCACTGTTCTGCTTCTTCAAAAGTTCCCTGCTGCATTGCAAGCTTGTCTTCTTATCTATCAACAAATACGTATTTATCCAATCTGTCAAATGCTTCTTTCACTCTGGAGAATGGGAGTGCCAGATTTACACGAATTGAATTTTTACCATGGAATGGTCTTCCATCCTGCCAGCCGACACCGACACGATATCCGGCTTTCAGAAGGTCATCGGTCGTCTGTCCTGTCTTCTCACACCACTTTGTGCAGTCAAGGAACAGCATGTAGGTTCCCTGTGGCTTGCTAAGACTTACATCTTCAAAGTGTGTTTGAATGAAATCATATGCATAATTTACATTTTCAGACAAAACTTCTCTCAGTTCGTCTACCCATTCCATGCCTTCCGGTTTATATGCACCAATCAGAGCATACATAGAAAGTACATTCATAGAATTATAATGACACTTGCTACTGCAGGCTCTCACACGGTCGCGTAAATATGGATTATAAATGATATGGTAACTTCCAATCAGACCTGCAAGATTGAATGTCTTACTTGGTGCATAAAGTGCAATTGTACGGTTCTTTGCATCTTCACTGATGGACTGCATTGGAATATGTTTATTTCCATTGAGAATAATATCAGACCAGATTTCATCGCAAATCACAATACAGTCATTTTTCTTGTACACTTCCATTGCCTGTTCCAGTTCTTCTCTTTCCCATACTCTTCCAGTCGGGTTGTGTGGATTACAGAACACTGCAACATGAATCTTATTCGCTTTTATTTTGGCATCCATATCTTCGTAATCCATACGCCAGATACCTTCTGCATCCTGCTTCAGTTCGCTGTGAACGATATTATATCCTGCATTGTTGATACTTCCTGTAAATCCGACATAAGTAGGACTATGTACTAATACACTGTCTCCCGGCGCTGCAAATGCATTTAATGCCGATACAAGTCCGCCAAGTACACCATTTTCATATCCAATATCTTTTTTCGTCAGACCTGTTACACCATTACGTTTCTCCTGCCAATTAATAATAGACTGAAAATATTCATCTCTTGTCATAAAATATCCGAATGCAGGGTGAGAAAGTCTTTCGCTGATGGCTTCCTGTACTGTTGGAACGGTCGCAAAATTCATATCTGCGATCCACATAGGAATAAAGTCAAACCCTTTCTCGCGCGGTCCAAATTCAGGTGTTTTTTCAGGCACATCTACTGCAATTGCATCCTTTCCTAAACGATCCATAATTGTTGTAAAATCATACTTCATTTTCTGAATATCCTCCTTACAGTATAAATGACTAGCTTCTTCTTATCTGCTATAAGCTTTTTTTACTTTCTGCTTTCGCCAAAAACTTTTCATTCTGGATGATAAATCTTTCATGAATACCTTCTCCGATGCAATCTGCTTTGTCAAATGCTTTTACTTCAAAGACCAGCTTTCTTCGGTCAATTTCAATAAGCCTGGTTTCAATGGTCACTTCCATTCCAACAGGAGTTGCAGCCATATGCTTGACATTCATTAACGTACCTACCGTTCCCTGTCCCGTCTCTAAAAATGGTTGTACACTCTGGTATGCGGTGTTTTCCATAAGTGCGATCATCTTCGGGGTTGCCAGTACCGGAAGCTCTCCGCTTCCCATAGCTTTGGCTGTCATATCTTCTGTTACAATTATCATTTGCTTTCCAGTAATTTCCACGTTCAGTTTCTTTGTATTTTCAATCATGTTCATTCCTCTTTCCATTTTGGCATGCTTTTAATGAATTATAACATAAGATGACGATACGGTCAAAAATCTTATGCAGGGGACGCAGCATCTGCGCACCTCTGCAATCCGACGGAGGCATTATCTTCTTTCAAGATAAAAAGCAGCCTTTATAGACTGCTTTTCATATGTTAATTTGCATTTGTTATTTAAAGCCAATGGACGATGGGCGAGACAATGCCATGTTCCTTATATCACAGCTTTCGTGTGTTCTACATACAGCTGCTGGATTGCTTCAATCGATCCAAGACCTGTAATCTGAGTATCTACACTTTCAAATTTTCCAGAAGCATTAAACATGCTCTTCCAAGAATCTTCATCATCGCCGGCCATGTCATTGTTTGCGTGGTCTCCGGCAACAACCATAAGCGGGCGGAGAATGACTTTCTTGTAACCTGCATTAGCAACTGCTTCGATAACTGCTTCGCAGGAAGTCTCTTCCGGTTCGCCTTCTACTGTTCCGACAAAGACATTATCATATCCAAGCTGAGCCATCTGTGTCTGCATCTGGCTGTAAGATACCTTCGCTGTGTGCGAAGTTCCATGTCCCATGAATACAAATGCTGCACCATCTTCTTTTGCTGCAGCTAAATCAGCATATCCTGCGTTCTCGACTGCTTCGGCTGTAATTGCTTCTGCAACTGCCTGTTTGTCAGCATTGATGACTGAAGCATCTGCACCGACTTCACCGAGAAGCGGTTCCGCAACCTTAACAGATTCAAAATGATCCTGATAAGCTTCTACTGTTTTTATCAGTTCATCATACTCTGCACCGTGCATCAGATGGGTCGGCTGAACTACGAGATTCTTTACTCCGTTTGATACTGCTCTTTCCATCGCCTGTTCCATATTATCGATGCATTCACCGTCTCTTGCCTGAATATGATTGATAATGATCTGTGAGGTAAATGCTCTTCTTACAGACCAGTCCGGATATGCTTCCTGGATTGCATCTTCGATACCTTTGATATCAGAAACACGACTGTCATTAAATGAAGTACCGAAACTTACTACCAGAATTTCATTTTCACCGATATCATCCTGATTTCGAGGATCATCTTTCGAAGCATCACCGGTATCTTTTCCAAAATAATCCGGATCTGCATTTTCACCTTCTACAAGTTCTTTCTGAGCATCTGTAAGTGAATCCCAGGCTTCTTTCGCCTTCTTGCACTGCTCGTCTGTCTCATCTGTTCTTTCCTGAACATAAATGACATCAATCATGGCTGCAACCTCATCTGCTGCTTTCTGATCAGCATTTTCACTGCTTTCGTTGTTTTTGGTTTCTGTCGCTTCAGTTGTCTCTGATTTCGTTTTGCTGTCTGAACATCCGGAAATCATGAGTGTACTCACCATCGAAATGGCAAGTAAAATTGTTACGAGTTTTTTCTTCATTATGTTCCTCCTTCTTCGGCCGCTTATGATCGAAAAAATGTGGTATCATCCGGATTACATGATATAGCAAAAGAAAGCGTCCTTCTTCATGAAAATAATGAAAAAAGGACGCAACTTGGCTATAACAAAACAGCACCCTGGCATATGCAAAGACCAGGAATGTGATATTTCCATTATAATCGGTTACGACCAGTTACTCGTGATCTGTGGGAAAGTTCCCACTCCGTTTTTAATAGGCAGGTCTCCTGGCTTACGGATCATTGTGGAAAGGCCGCCTTCCCGATTGCTCAGTGGCATCAATGGCCTTGCACTCCCCGTTCACAGTGACGAGTTCGTACAGGAATCTCACCTGTTTCCCTTTTAATCAGACATGTATACTGCATGACTGAACCTATCACCAAAAAACATACCACATTATAATGGAAATGTAAAGAACGTAAACTCAAATTTAAATACTATTACTTCCAGGACAACTGATACTTACCATCTTTTCAATCATTTTATGAAGCATTTCCACCCGCTCTGTATCTGCGGCTTTGTAATAAACTTCTTTGCCCTCACGACGGCTTGTAATCAGGCCATTTCCGCGGAGCAGCTTCAGATGATGGGAAACAGCAGGACTAGTCATATCCATCATGACGGATAAATTGGTTACACATTCCTCACAATGACACAGAATCCAGAAAATGCGGATTCTGGAACTGTCTCCCAGAAGCTTAAAAAGATCGGAAACCACCGTGAATTCTTCTGTCTTCGGCATATGGTCAAAATGATGTTCCATTTCCTGTCCATGATTATGAGGTAACTTAAATTCCGGCACGCAAAATCCCTCCTTTTGCTCTCATTGTATCACAGTTCCACAAAAAATCAAAGAATGTTATAACTTCTTCACGAAAAGTGCGCGGATTGCATTCAGGACCGCCAAAACCATGACACCTACATCTGCAAATACCGCAATCCACATATTGGCAACACCTACTGCGACCAGAATCAGTGCAAGTATCTTGACGGTAATGGCAAATACGATGTTCTGATGCACAATTCCAAGACATTTCCGTGAGATCTTGATGGCCTTTGCAATCTTCAAAGGATCATCATCCATCAGTACAATATCCGCTGCCTCGATGGCCGCATCGGATCCCATAGCTCCCATGGCAATACCGATATCGGCACGCGACAGAACTGGTGCGTCATTGATCCCATCCCCAACGAAGGCAAGTTTCGCCTTTTTCGGCGTGGATCCCAGTAACTCTTCCACCTTCGCAACTTTATCATCAGGGAGAAGTTCACTGTAGACCTTGTCAATCCCAAGCGATTCTGCGACCTTTTTGGCTACCGCTTTTGCATCTCCGGTAAGCATAACCGTCTTCGTTACACCGGCGGATTTCAGCTTCTCAACAGCCTGTTTTGCAGTAGGTTTGACTACATCGGAAATCACAATGTGCCCAACATACTCCCCACCAACAGCCATATGAATAATCGTTCCAATACTATGACAATCCACACATGGAACTTTAAGACGCTGCATAAGCTTTAAGTTACCGGCAGCAATCTCAATCCCATCCACTTTGGCAACAACTCCATTTCCGCTGATTTCCTGAATGTCTGTAACCCGGCTTCGGTCGATCTCTTTGCCATAAGCCCTCTGAAGGCTCTTGCTGATTGGATGGGAGGAGGCGCTTTCTGCCAGTGCAGCGTATTCGATCATCTGATCCTTCGGAATGGTGTTATGATGAATGTCTGAAACTTCAAACACCCCCTGCGTGAGTGTACCTGTCTTATCGAACACTACACATCTGGTCTGTGACAGCGCTTCAAGATAATTGGAACCCTTCACCAAAATTCCCTCTTTGCTGGCTCCTCCGATACCCGCAAAGAAACTAAGCGGAATACTGACAACGAGTGCACAAGGACAGCTGGCAACCAGAAATGATAATGCGCGGTATATCCACTGACTTAGTTCTGCCGGGGCATTCAGGAAAACCATATTGAACAGAGGTGGGATAACCGCCAGAAGTAAGGCACTTCCGCATACAGCCGGCGTATAAATTCTGGCAAATTTTGCTGTAAAATCCTCTGAACGGGACTTTCTTGAACTTGCATTTTCAACCAGATCAAGTATCTTGGAAACTGTTGATTCACCAAATTCCTTCGTCGTCCTGATCTTAAGAAGACCGGTCATGTTAATACATCCACTGATGATCTCATCGCCGCTCTTCACATCCCGCGGTATGCTTTCCCCGGTCAGTGCACTGGTATTCAGGCTGGAAATTCCGTCCACTACTGTTCCGTCAATGGGAACCTTTTCTCCTGGCTGTACGATGATGACAGTGCCAATCTCCACTTCATCGGGATCCACCTGCTCCAGATGGCCATCTATTTCCACATTCGCATAATCCGGACGGATATCCATAAGCTCGCTGATATTTCTCCGGCTCTTTCCTACGGCATAGCTCTGGAACAATTCTCCAATCTGATAGAACAGCATAACAGCTACCGCTTCCACGTAATCTCCGCTTTTTATAAGACCGATGATCATCGCACCGATTGTCGCTACTGCCATCAGGAAATTTTCATCAAACATCTGCCGGTTTTTGATCCCTTTAAAAGCCTTAAGTAATATATCATAACCGATCACCAGATACGGAATCAAATACAGTAGAAACCGAATCATCCCATCCACAGGGACAAAATGCAGCCCCACCATAAATGCTGCGGCAATCAGTATTCGTATCAGAACTTTTTTTTGTTTCTTTGTCATAATCAGATCCTCATTTCTTTTAAAAAAGGTATCCTCATTAGCCTTCTTTGACTGAGAATACCTTAAAGCGTTTACAGATAGATTTCACAGTCGTCTTCGACCTTTTTACAGTTCTTTAAGACTGCTTTCATCACTTCGGCAGGATCCTTGCTATCTTCAAATTCTACGATCATTTTCTGGGTCATAAAGTTAACAGTTGCAGATTTAACGCCTTCTGTCTTCTTAGTGGCATCTTCCATCTTATTAGCACAGTTTGCACAGTCCACTTCAATCTTATAAGTCTTCTTCATTTTAAATACGGCTCCTTTCATTTTTACAATTAAGCAATTGTTTAATTCATATTTTCAGTATACACATTCTAATTGTAAAAATCAAGCCTTTTCTTAACATTAAACTAAATTTCTTATCTAACAGGTTCAGACTGTATTAATGTAATACTCTTCACTTTTCTTCCGCCGGTAAGACCACATTCCTGTATGCCTTGTTCAATCATTTTTTCAATCAGTGAATACTCTACTTGAATTGTTGTATCATCATCAAGCCGCACAACACAACAATTACATACCTTGTTGTTGTGCTCGCAGAGTTCATAAGCGGCGCTTCTTTTTAATGCTCCGATTTTTTCAAGAGCATCTACAGTCCGATAAACTGTTGCAATCCCGATTCCGGGATCCTTTTTTATTGCAAGGATATAGACTTCCTTACAGCAACTGCAATTTTGACCCAGAATAATATCAATTAGTATTTTTCTTTGCTTCGTGATTCTATATCCCTGTTTTCTTAGTTCTTCAATTGCCTGCTCCTTTTGCATATGAGCCGATTGATAACTTTGTGAATCGACCAGATCCAACTTATTACCGATAAGGAGGGGCTCCTCTTTTATTCTATTCTCCATGGCAATGCCCGCTGCAGTGTTGACAATTCTGACCGCACTGTATAGATTTCCCGGCCTTTTTATCCTTTACCATGCTGCGTATTACAAATCCTACTACTGCCACCAGAAGAACCAATACGACGATTGTTCCCATAAAAAACCGCACCTCCTTGTCATCCATTTTGTCTGATTTTCTTAGTTTTATGCCCTGACTTTACCAACAATACTCTTTGGTACATTAAGATTCTGGCTTTCTTTATACGGACGGAACAAAAGATAAAGAAAGCCGATCACGCAAATCAATGCTGCCACAGTTCCGATTCCGAAAGTTCCAGATGTAATGAGTGTTCCAATCTGATATACGCAAAGCGCAACTATATAAGCCAGAACGGTCTGATAACCGATTGCAAACCAGAACCATTTTGCATTGTTCATTTCACGTTTAATCGCACCCATTGCCGCAAAGCACGGTGCGCACAGAAGGTTGAATACCAGGAAGGAATATGCAGCTACCTGAGTAAAGGAGCCGGCAAGTGATCCCCAGATTTCCACCCCGTCTTCTGCAACTTCACCGAATCCGTAAAGGATACCGAATGTTCCAACGACATTTTCTTTTGCTACAAGACCTGTAATTGCCGCAACTGCTGCTTTCCAATCGCCCCAGCCAAGCGGAGTAAAGATCCATGCAATTGCAGAACCGATAGCGGCCAGGATACTGTTATTCATATCTTCGACCATTCCGAAGCTTCCGCCTTCAAATCCAAAGCTCTGGGCGAACCATACAAAGATTGTGGAAAGAAGGATGATTGTTCCGGCTTTCTTGATGAATGACCATCCACGTTCCCATGTACTTCTGAGTACATTTCCTACGGTCGGCAGATGATAAGCCGGAAGTTCCATAACAAACGGAGCCGGATCGCCTGCAAACATTTTTGTCTTTTTCAAAATAATTCCTGAGCAGATGATTGCGGCGATTCCCACAAAATAAGCACTTGGAGCAACCCAGGGAGCTCCGCCAAAAAGCGCTCCTGCAATTAGGGCAATTATCGGAAGTTTTGCTCCACATGGAATAAATGTTGTGGTCATGATCGTCATTTTACGGTCTCTGTCATTTTCAATCGTTCTTGAAGCCATAACACCCGGAACGCCGCACCCGGTACCGATCAGCATCGGAATGAAAGATTTACCGGAAAGACCGAACTTACGGAAAATACGGTCCATGATAAATGCAATACGCGCCATATATCCGCATCCTTCCAAAAATGCCAGGAAAAGGAATAATACCAGCATCTGAGGAACAAATCCGAGTACGGCACCGACACCACTGATGATACCATCAACCAGAAGTCCAGTTAACCAGTCTGCGCACCCAATGGCCTCGAGACCATTTGCAGCTGCCGGAATGATCCATTCTCCAAATAAAGTATCGTTCGTCCAGTCCGTAAGAAGCGCACCTACTGTTGTTACGGAAACATAATATACAATAAACATTACAAGTGCGAAAATCGGTAACGCCAGAAAACGGTTTGTAACAATACTGTCAATCCTGTCGGATACAGTCATTTGCTTCTTTACACGCTTTTTATAGCAGTCCTCAATAATGCTTCCGATATAATTATAACGTTCTCCGGTAATGATACTTTCTGCGTCATCATCCATCTCTTTTTCACAGCTTACAATATCTTCTTCAATATGGGTAAGCAATGCTTTGTCAAGCTTCAGGCTTTTCTGAACTTTCTCATCACGCTCAAAAAGTTTAACTGCATACCAACGCTCCATGCTTGTATCCACATGATTAGTGATTGCTTCTTCAATATGAGCAATCGCATGTTCTACGCATCCTTCAAATCTATGTGCCGGCTGGATGTTCTTTTTACTCTTGGCAATTGCAACCGCTCTTTGGATCAGCTGATCGATTCCTTCTCCTTTTAAAGCGGATATTTCAACAACTTTGCAGCCGGTATCCTTTGAAAGTTTTTCGATATTCAGTTCTTCTCCGTTCTTTCTTACAAGGTCCATCATGTTTACTGCGATGATGACCGGAATTCCAAGTTCTGTAAGCTGTGTTGTCAGGTACAGATTTCGCTCCAGATTCGTTCCGTCAATAATATTGATGATCGCATCCGGTCTCTCGCTGATCAGGAAATTTCTTGATACCACTTCCTCCAATGTATACGGTGAAAGTGAATAAATACCGGGAAGGTCTATAAGGATTGCTTCTTCTCCTTTGGCTGTATATCCCTTGATTCTTCCTTCTTTTTTTTCAACCGTAACTCCCGGCCAGTTACCTACATACTGGTTGGATCCGGTTAATGCATTGAACAATGTAGTCTTTCCGCTGTTTGGATTACCTGCAAGTGCAATTTTTACTCTCATATGCTCCCTCTTTCCTTGTTATATTCTGCAAATTAAATTTAGTTAAACCTAACCGTTCGTCAAAAAAATAAAAGCTATTGCACTTCTACCATTTCTGCATCCGCTTTTCTAAGCGAAAGCTCATATCCTCGAACGGTTACTTCTACAGGATCACCGAGTGGAGCAACTTTCCTTATATAGATTTCCACATTTTTTGTGATTCCCATATCCATGATTCTGCGCTTTACTGCGCCTTCTCCATGAATTTTAACAACCTTGACAGTCTGACCGCATTTTGCATCTTTAAGCGTAGCCACGTATTATTCCTCCTTATATCATGATTTTATTCGCCATTTCTTTGCTGATTGCTACACGCGAATCTTTTACCTTAACAATCAGATTCCCGTTTATATCAGATACAACAGTGACGAATCCGCCCATTACAAAGCCCAGGCTCTCTAAAAAACGTCTGGTTTCATCCTTTCCGCCAATTTTCCTGATCTTAATTTCACGACCTGTTTCAGCCATCGTTAACGGCATCATAATCCACCTGCTTTCATTTTTTAATATTAACAGTTCTTTCTTACGATAGTTAGTATATACTTACACACATTGCATGTCAATAACTTTATATGATAAAATTTGTCAATAGGGTATTGTAGGGGATATTGTAGGGGGCGTAGCATTTGACACGAGCAGCGGCCCGGGTGGCCCATGGGCAACGGCGGGGGGGGTGGGGAAA
>JAXFTO010000126.1:0-7800 GCA_034176745.1 Bariatricus sp.
CTGTTCAGAGCCAAGCAGATTTGTCAAAAAAGGGCGATGAATGCTTGCATTCGTGAGCACTTTTTTGTACAAATCTATTTGGCGGATACGCCACACTGAGGAAACACGAAGTGTTTTCGAGGTTGGCTCTGAACAGTTACGTAAATATATGAAAAAGGCCGGGACTTTATGAAAAAAGTCTTGGTCTTTTTTTAATACAATGTGAAATAATTAACTAAACCGGCCAAATTTAGTTGAAGTTTCCAGAAAATGCAAGTATAATATACTAGGCAGAAAATTTGGTTTATATTTAATTTAAAAATGGAGGGCTAGATTTATGAGTAACACAACAACATCAAATCCGGCAAGCATGAGAATTGCTGCATTGCTTGATTCGGGAAGCTTTGTTGAAATCGGCGGAGCAGTTACAGCCAGAACAACTGATTTCAACATGCAGGAGAAAGAGACTCCGGCAGATGGCGTCATTACCGGTTATGGAGTCATTGACGGGAACCTTGTTTACGTGTACAGCCAGGACGCAACCGTTCTAAAGGGTGCAGTCGGCGAGATGCATGCGAAGAAGATCGCACATATTTACGATATGGCAATGAAGATGGGTGCACCGGTCATTGGACTTATTGACTGCGCAGGAATGCGTCTTCAGGAAGCGACAGACGCCCTGAACGCATTTGGAAGCCTTTATTACAAACAGGCTATGGCTTCCGGCGTTATCCCACAGATTACTGCTATATTCGGAAACTGCGGCGGCGGGCTTGCTACGGCAGCAGCACTCACAGATTTTACATTCATGGAAACGAAAGGCAGATTATTTGTGAACTCTCCGAATGCGATCTGCGGTAACGAGATTAAGAAATGTGACACATCATGCGCTTCATTCCAGAGCGAAGAATCCGGAATGGTAGATGCTGTTGGAACAGAAGAAGAAATTATGGAAAATATCCGTACACTGGTATGCATGCTTCCGGCAAATAATGAGGATAATGATTCCTATGATGAATGCCTGGATGACCTTAACAGAGTATGTGCAGATATTGAAAATGCAGTAGAGGACCCATCCATTGTTCTTGCCATGATTTCTGATAACGGCGTATTCTTTGAGACAAAGAAAGATTACGCAAAGGATATGGTTACCGGTTTCATCCGTCTGAACGGAATGACCGTAGGAGCAGTGGCAAACCGCTCCAAAGTATATGACGAAGAAGGCAAAGCAGCCGAAGAATTTGACGGATCCTTATCCGCAAGAGGATGCAGGAAGGCAGCAGCACTTGTGAAGTTCTGTGACGCATTTGGAATCCCGGTTCTTACCCTTACCAATGTAAACGGATTTAAGGCAGCTATGTGCTCAGAGAAGAACCTTGCAAAGGCAATGGCATCCCTTACCTACGCTTATGCAGAAGCAACCGTTCCGAAAGTAACTGTTGTGACAGGCAAGGCTTACGGAAGCGCATATGTGACTATGGGAAGCAAAGCCATCGGAGCAGATATGGTATATGCATGGCCGGATGCCGAGATCGGAATGATGGAATCCGACATGGCAGCGAAGATCATGTATGCAGATGCTGACGCTGAGACGTTAAAAGAAAAGGCAGCCCAGTATAAAGAGCTTCAGTCAAGCCCGCTTTCAGCAGCAAGAAGAGGCTATGTAGATACGATCATCGAACCTGCAGATACAAGAAAATATGTGATCGGCGCATTCGAAATGTTATTTACAAAGAGAGAAGAACGTCCTTCAAAGAAACACGGAACAGTTTAGTGAGGTGAAGCAAAGTGAAAAGAAAAATCAGTTTATTAGTCTGTGTTCTGGCACTTGTGTTTGCTTTTACAGGCTGTGGCAATAAAGATGTGATTGAATACGATCCGGCAACAGTAGAACAGGGTTGTGAACAGGTATTTGCCATTATCGCAAGCGGCTCCATTTCAGACGAACAGGTCAGCAGCATGTCAGACTGGAATCAGGGATATCTGATGGCACAGTTTGAGAGTCAGACCGGTGTCAAGATGGATGCAGAAGATTTTATTACCGCAATTCAGGGATGGAATGCATCGGCAGATGAATGCGGACAGTATGTAAGCCACGGCGATTACACATTCAAGAGCACCAGCTCAACACTTACCGTAACTGCACCGGCAGAATTTACAGGCAGAAAGGCAGATCTGGAATTCACCTTTGACGAGAATCTGAAGCTGGAATCATTTACTGTAAATGCATCCTTCAGCACAGGTGAGATCCTTAAGAAAGCCGGACTTAATACATTGTTAGGTATGGGAACTGTATTTTGCGTTTTAATATTCATGAGTTTTATTATTTCTCTGTTTAAATACGTTCCTGCATTAGTAGACAAGTCATCCAAGAAGCAGGCAGAAGAGCCGGAGAAAGCTGCTCCTGCACCTGCACCGGCAGTTACCGCTTCGCCGGAAATGGATGACACAGAACTTGCAGCAGTCATTGCAGCCGCAATTGCCGCATACGAAGGAACTTCTGCGGACGGATTCGTAGTACGTTCCATTAAGAGAAGAAAATCCAACAAGTGGAATGCTTAGTATATTGATATTTAGGAGGAATTAATCATGAAGAATTATACAATTACAGTGAACGGAAACGTATATGATGTAACAGTAGAAGAAAATGGAGCAGGAGCAGCACCGGCACCGGCAGCAAGACCTGCAGCAGCACCTAAGGCAGCACCTGCAGCTGCAAAACCTGCAGCAGCAGCCGGAGCAGGAAGCATTAAAGTAGCAGCCGGAGCAGCAGGAAAGGTATTCAAGATCGAAGCAAGCGTAGGTCAGAAGCTTTCCAAAGGCGACACTGTAGTAATCGTAGAAGCAATGAAAATGGAAATCCCTGTTGTGGCTCCGGAAGACGGAACCGTTGCCAGCATTGATGTAGCAGTAGGAGATATGGTAGAAGCAGGCCAGTCATTAGCTACATTAAACTAAGGAGCAGCATCCTTTTGATAAACAGGAGGTTATAACATGGAATACATTACAAATACACTGGGAAATCTCCTGCATCAGACCGCATTTTTCAATCTGACTATTGGAAACTACGTGATGATCGCAGTTGCATGTTTTTTCCTTTATCTTGCGATTAAGCATGGTTTCGAACCGCTGCTTCTCGTACCGATCGCATTTGGTATGCTCCTGGTAAATATCTACCCGGACATCATGCTTCACGCAGAGGACGCAGCCAACGGAACCGGCGGACTCTTATATTACTTCTTCAAACTGGATGAATGGGCTATCCTCCCGTCCCTTATCTTCATGGGAGTCGGAGCGATGACCGACTTCGGACCTTTGATCGCGAACCCGAAGAGCTTCCTACTCGGAGCAGCGGCCCAGTTTGGTATCTTCGCAGCTTACCTGGGAGCCATGGCTATGGGATTCTCAGACAAGGCAGCAGCAGCTATTTCTATTATCGGTGGAGCAGACGGACCGACTTCTATCTTCCTTGCCGGTAAATTACAGCAGACGGCCATCATGGGACCGATCGCCGTGGCAGCGTACTCCTACATGTCACTGGTACCGATCATCCAGCCGCCGATCATGAAACTCCTTACAACAGAGAAAGAACGTAAGATCAAGATGGGACAGCTTCGTCCGGTTACCAAGCTGGAGAAGATTCTTTTCCCGATCGTCGTTACCATCGTTGTATGTCTGATCCTTCCTACAACAGCCCCACTGGTTGGTATGCTGATGCTCGGTAACTTATTCAAAGAATCCGGTGTAGTAAGACAGCTTACAGAGACCGCTTCCAACGCGATGATGTACATCGTTGTTATCCTGCTCGGTACATCCGTAGGTGCAACAACAAGTGCGGAAGCATTCCTGAATCTGGATACTCTGAAAATCGTTGCACTTGGTCTTATTGCATTCGCATTCGGTACAGCAGCCGGAGTTGTTTTCGGTAAAATTATGTGCATTGCAACCCATGGACAGGTGAACCCGCTGATCGGCTCCGCAGGTGTATCCGCCGTGCCGATGGCAGCCCGTGTATCCCAGAAGGTCGGAGCTGAAGCAGACCCGACAAACTTCCTGCTGATGCACGCAATGGGACCGAACGTTGCCGGTGTAATCGGAACCGCCGTAGCCGCCGGAACATTCATGGCTATCTTTGGAGTAATGTAACAACAGGAAGGAATTTGCTTGCTTGCAAGGGCAAATTCCGGTTGTTATCGAATGTCAGGCGGCACGTAGTGCGTAGATTCCGAAGGAATCACATGCGAAGCATGTGCCTGACTATGAGATAAGAATCCGTGAGCAGCCGGTTCCGTGAATCATTCACAGACAAGCAAGGGCAAATCTCGTAATAGAAAATCTTGGAGGAAGAAATAAATGGCTGAAATTGAAAAAAAACCAATTAAAATTGTGGAAACTGTTCTCCGTGATGCACATCAGTCTCTGATCGCAACACGTCTCTCTACAGAACAGATGCTTCCAATTGTTGATAAAATGGACAAAGTCGGATACCACGCAGTAGAGTGTTGGGGCGGAGCTACATTTGATGCATCTCTTCGTTTCTTAAAAGAAGATCCATGGGACAGACTTCGTAAATTCCGTGACGGTTTCAAGAACACCAAACTTCAGATGCTCTTCCGTGGACAGAACATCCTTGGATACCGTCCGTACGCAGATGACGTAGTAGAATACTTTGTTAAGAAATCCGTTGCAAACGGAATCGATATTATCCGTATCTTCGACTGCCTGAATGACCTTAGAAACCTTCAGACAGCAGTAAAAGCAGCAAATGCTGAAAAAGCAGAAGCACAGGTAGCACTTTCCTACACTCTGGGAGATGCTTACACACTGGAATACTGGGTTGATATTGCAAAACGTATCGAAGATATGGGTGCAAATTCTATCTGTATCAAGGATATGGCAGGTCTTCTCCTTCCATACAAAGCAACAGAACTTGTAAGTGCATTAAAAGAAGCAGTTGATCTTCCGATCGAACTTCACACACACTACACCTCAGGTGTTGCTTCTATGACATACTTAAAAGCAGTAGAAGCCGGAGTGGATATCATCGACACCGCAATGAGCCCGTTTGCACTTGGAACTTCACAGCCTGCAACAGAAGTTATGGTAGAGACTTTCAAAGGCACACCATATGACACTGGATTTGACCAGCAGCTTCTCGCTGAGATCGCTGATTACTTCCGTCCGATCCGTGACGAAGCGCTTGACAGCGGACTCCTGAATCCGAAGAACCTTGGTGTTAACATCAAGACACTGCTTTATCAGGTACCGGGAGGAATGCTCTCTAACCTGACAAGCCAGTTGAAAGAACAGGGCGCAGAAGACAAGTTCTACGAAGTACTCGAAGAAGTACCGAGAGTAAGAAAAGACCTTGGAGAACCGCCGCTTGTAACACCGTCTTCACAGATCGTCGGAACACAGGCAGTATTTAACGTACTGATGGGCGAACGCTATAAGATGGCAACCAAAGAGACAAAAGATGTCTTAAGTGGAAAATACGGTGCAACCGTTAAACCGTTTAACGAAGAAGTGAAGAAGAAAGTCCTTGGCGAAAACGCAGAAGTTATCACATGCCGTCCGGCAGATCTGATTCCGGATGAGCTTGAAACTCTGGAAAAAGAAATGGCACAGTACAAACAGCAGGATGAAGACGTACTCAGCTACGCACTCTTCCCGCAGGTAGCAACTGACTTCTTCAAATACCGTGATGCACAGCAGAAAAAAGTAGATGCAACGATCGCAGATACAGAAAACGGAAGCTATCCGGTATAATTGAATAAGAAAAAAATAAGGAGGGCTCTCGGAACATCGGGAACCCTCCTTTTTTAGACTGGAGTTCAAAAAAATTACGGTAAGATGTTGTAAACAATTTTTATTTGATGTAAGATGGTAATCATGGAGAAACTTATATAGATAACTACGGAGGCTGTTCATGAGCACACAAAATGAACTATTAGCAAGACTGGATGAAAAATATCCAAAACTGAGCAAAGGACAGAAGCGTCTTACCGATTATATTCGAAAAAACTATGACAAGGCAGCATTTCTTACGGCGGCCAAATTAGGAGAAGCGGTCGGAGTCAGCGAATCAACTGTCGTACGTTTCGCATCCCAGCTTGGATATAAAGGATACCCGGAATTTCAGAAAGCACTGGGAGAACTGGTTAGGACAAAGCTGAATTCCATTCAGAGAATGGAAGTAACCTACGGAAGAATCACACAGAGCGAGATTCTTGCGACAGTACTTCAGTCAGATGTTGATAAGATTAAAATGACGATGGAAAGCATTGACCAGAAGGCATTTGAGCTTGCAGTAGATATGATTCTTGAAGCAAAGAAGATTTATGTGATTGGAATCAGAAGCTGTGCGCCGTTGGCGAATTTCCTTACTTTCTATTTGAATCTGATCTGTGATAACGTCATCAGTGTCCATACGAACAGTTCGAGCGAGATTTTTGAGCAGCTGATACGGATCAATGAAGAAGATGTGATCGTCGGTATCAGTTTTCCAAGATACTCCGTAAGAACATTAAAAGCACTGGAATTTGCAAGTAACCGGAAAGCGAAAGTGATCACACTGACCGACAGTGTTCACTCCCCGATGAATCTGTATTCTTCCTGCAACCTGATCGCAAGGAGCGATATGGCATCCATCGTAGATTCACTGGTCGCACCGCTCAGTGTCATCAATGCACTTGTCGTGGCACTTTGCATGAAGAAGCAGAAGGAAGTAATCCAGACACTGGAGACACTGGAGGACATCTGGGATGAATACCAGGTATATTCACGTGATGAACTGAATTCGGTAGAAGATACAGTGACCATGAAAGCAGAGGAAACAGGAGAAAGATAGAGTATATGAGCAAAGTATTGATTATCGGCGGCGGAGCAGCCGGAATGTTCGCTTCCATCTTCGCCGCAAAGAACGGCAACGAAGTGCATGTATTTGAAAAGAACGAAAAACTCGGAAAGAAGCTGTTCATCACTGGAAAAGGCCGCTGCAACATCACGAATGCCTGTGATATGGATACCCTGTTTGCAAATGTGGTGACCAATGAGAAATTCATGTACAGCAGTTTCTACGGATTTACCAATCAGGATGTTCTTGATTTTTTCAAAAATGCAGGCCTTGCAGTAAAAATTGAACGTGGAAATCGTGTATTTCCTGAGTCTGACCACTCATCCGACGTGATAAAAACACTGGAAAAAGAGATGAAGAAAGAGGGTGTTCAGATCCATTTATATACAACCGTGAAAAATGTAGTTGCAAAGGACGGATCATTTTCCCACCTTGTACTTGCTGACGGAAGCAAGGTAGAAGGAGATGCATGCATCGTTGCGACCGGCGGACTATCTTACCAGACGACCGGGTCGACCGGAGATGGATTTAGCTTTGCAAAGAGCCTGGGACATACCGTCACCGATACATCCCCGTCTTTGGTGCCGATAGAGACGAAAGAAGAGTTCGTGCCGCAACTTATGGGACTTTCCCTTCGAAATGTGCAGGCGACCATCTATAATGGGAAGAAAGAACTTTATTCAGATTTCGGGGAAATGCTGTTCACCCATTTCGGAGTCAGCGGCCCGCTCATCATTAGCGCCAGCTCTTATGTAGGGAAGATGCTGGGAAAAGGAAAAGAGCTGAAATTGGTAATCGATCTGAAACCGGCACTTTCCGAAGAACAACTTGATACGCGGGTACTGCGAGAATTTGAAGAAAACCATAATAAGCAGTTTAAAAATGCCGTGAACTCCCTGTTCCCGGCAAAGCTCATTCCGGTCATGGTCGCACTTAGCGGAATCGACCCGGAGAAAAAAGTGAAC
>JAXFTO010000127.1:0-28160 GCA_034176745.1 Bariatricus sp.
TGGGAACAGTGTACTCCATCCCATTCTTTTGGTCCTGCCGCAAGAAATCATTTTCTCTTTCACTACGTCATTTCCGGAACAGGACTTCTTTTGGCAGACGATTCAAAAGGGGTGACTCAGACTTATCCAATTAAAAGCGGACAGGGTTTCATGTTGTTTCCCGGCCAGATTTCCACTTATGTTGCTGACAAAGAACTCCCCTGGGAATATACCTGGCTGGAATTTGACGGGCTCAAAGTTCATGAAATGGTAGAAATTGCCGGGCTTACCCGTGACGCTCCAATCTATCATGCCAAGTCCAAAGAACTGCGGCAGAATATGATGGGGGAAATGCTGTATATTGCGCAGAACTCAGACAAATCTCCGTTTCATCTGATTGGACATCTGTATTTGTTTCTGGACTATTTTACCCGTTCTACTGCCACGATGAGACTGAAGCAGGATGGACGCCTGCGGGATTTTTATGTAAAAGAGGCACTCTCTTTTATTGAACAGAATTTCCAGAATGATATCTCTGTAGAAGATATCGCAAGATTCTGCGGTCTGAACCGGAGTTATTTCGGTAAAATTTTCCGTGACACGATCGGGAAATCGCCTCAGGAATTTCTGATGAGTTACCGGATGCAGAAGGCAACCGAGCTTTTGAAGCTGACGCAGCTTAATATCAATGATATCGGAAATGTGGTCGGGTATCCGAATCAGCTGCATTTTTCACGCGCATTTAAAAATATTTACGGAATCTCGCCAAGACAGTGGCGGAATGAAAACCGGATCGGTCCTCCGGGAAGTGGAACCGTATAGACATAGTATTCATTTTCACAAAAAGAAGAGACGCAGCACCTAAAAGCTACGTCTCTTCTTTAAGTTGTACAATCAATTGTCTAAGAACCTGTTCGCATCGCTCAATATCCGCGATTTCTACGAATTCATCAGGTTTGTGTGCATACTTCAGATTTCCGGGGCCATAGGACAGACAGTTTCTATTCCCAAGTTTTCCGGCTATGACAGCAGTATCTGTATATCCGGGAAATGGTCTTACAGACGGATTTTCTCCCGTAACTTCCTGCACTGCCTTCTTCAGTTCCTTCAAAAATCCGGATTCATCATTTTTTTCTATGTATGGACGATTTCCGGTAATCCGGTATTCAAATTTTACTCCGGGCACCGCATTTTGGGCATATGTAATTGCCCGATCTGTAATTTCCAAAACTTTGGTATCTGTCGTAGGAGGTGTCAGTCGGAAGTCCACCCACAATTTACACTCATCCGGCACTACATAAGGCTGATATCCTCCCTGAATCTGTCCGAAGGTCACTGTTGTCCTTCCCAGTTCTTCATGAACCGGAAGCTGTGCAAAAGAATTTCTCATGTCGCTGATGCATTCCGCCATCGCGGCAATCGCATCCGCTCCTTGTTCCGGCTTACTGGCATGTGCCGTGATACCATGCGCACTTAGTTCCAGCCAGAATCTTCCTTTGTGTGACATCTGAATCTGTCCGTCCGTTGGCTCCAGATCCATCACCCAGTCCTCTTTTCTGACCTGCTTCCATCTGACGACGCATTCTACACCATTCATATCGCCTTCTTCATCTACCGTGCAGATCAGGCGGAGCGGCCGTTTAATCCTGCATTCACCTGATTCGCACATCCTGGCTGTTTCTTTGAAAATCGAAAGAGCACAGGCCAATCCCGATTTCATATCACAGGAACCGCGTCCATAAATCCGTTCCCCTTCTGTATCTGCTCCAAATGGATCTCTGGTCCAGTCTTTCCCGACCACTACGGTGTCCATATGACAGATCAGAACCAGCGCAGGCGCTTCTTTATCGAATTGATATGAGGTAATCTCTGCGATAAGATTCCTTCGTCCATCAAACACTTCATTTTCCGTAATCCTGATTCCCGGAACTGATAAATACTCTTTGATAAATTCTTCTACATTCTTCTCACCGACACCAGGGTTCGTACTCTCGATCCGAACCAGTTTTCTGGTAAGATTTAAAGCTTCTCCCGTAATCACTTTTTATTCTGCTTTCAGAGCAACTACTTCGATTTCTACAAGTGCAGCCTTCGGAAGAGCAGCTACCTGAAATGCGGATCTTGCAGGATAGTTTCCTTCATTGAAAAATTCTGCATATACGCCGTTCATTTTCGCAAAATCGGCAATATCATTCAAATATACCGTTGTCTTTACAACGTCGTCCATGGTGCATCCTGCAGACTCGAGAATTGCTTTTACATTTTCCAGAGACTGTCTGGTCTGCCCTTCGATATCCGTTGCTGCAATATCTCCTTTTTCCGGGCAGATTGGAAGCTGGCCTGAAAGAAAAAGAAGGTTTCCTGTGTTGATTCCCTGAGAATATGGTCCGATTGCAAGCGGTGCCTTTTCTGTGCTTAAAATTGTTTTCATTGCTTAATTCCTCCTGTTTATGCGCCTTTCATTTGGCTAATTTATTATTATAAGAATAATTTATCACTATATTTATTTATTGTCAACTTTTTCTTATTTTCGCAATAATTTTTTGTAACAGTTCTGCCATGAGCGAGAGCCTTAGCTGCATATGCAGCGGGAAAGACTGCGAAGCAGTCGGCTCGAGCTTTATGGCTGAACTGTTACAATTTTATAATTGAATTCTTCCAATCCGGAGAAGGAGTTTTCAAAGGCGGAAAATGGCTGTAGAAGCAGGTATTCTTGAAAGCCCACACGTTGACGCTGCATTTGCTATGTACTCTACAATTTCTCTTGCCCCCTCCTTCTTCACCGAGCTATAATAAATATACCACTTTCAAAGGAGTTTAATTTATGCCAAATATAATTGAAATCACCGATTTTTCCGCTCCGGAACTGGACATCTACGCCCGGCTTACCGAGGCGCAGCTTCTTAACCGTGACCATCCCGAACAAGGCATGTTCATCGCCGAAAGTCCGAAGGTAATTGAACGTGCTCTGGATGCAGGTTATACTCCCATCTCCATTCTTCTGGAGCGAAGTCATATTGAAACGCAGGCAAAGGAGATTCTAAAATGCTGTGGAAATATTCCTGTATACACCGCCGAATTCGACGTTCTCACGCAGCTTACCGGTTTCAAGCTGACACGAGGGATGCTCTGCGCGATGAGAAGAACCAGTCTTCCATCTGTAGAAGATGTTTGCAAAAACGCCCGGCGTATTACGGTTCTGGAAAATGTCATGAACCCGACAAATGTAGGAGCTATTTTCCGTTCTGCTGCCGCACTTGGCATGGACGCCGTTCTGCTTACTTCCGGGTGCAGCAATCCCCTTTACCGTCGCGCTATCCGCGTAAGTATGGGAACCGTATTCCAGATTCCATGGACCTTTCTTTCGGGAAGTGCCTGCTTCCCAGGGTCCGATATGGAACTTTTACATAATATGGGATTTAAAACTGCCGCGATGGCGCTTGACGATGACTCAGTTTCAATTGATGATGAAAAACTAATGTCGGAAGAAAAGCTGGCGATTGTTCTTGGAACTGAGGGAGACGGACTTGCATCCTCCACGATTGCCGATTGCGATTATACGGTGCGTATTCCGATGGCACACGGAGTAGATTCGTTAAATGTTGCCGCCGCGAGTGCAGTGGCGTTCTGGCAACTAGGGAGATAAATAAAGGGGGGGACTACCATATATTTAGTCACCCCAACATCTTTCTACAATTTGTCTTATCACTAAAATATCATCAAAGAATCGTATACTGCATCCACTCATAATGCAGCTTCGTTCCCTCATTCACTTCCGGAGGCACCAAAGCTCTGGCTACCATCTTAAGTTCACTTTCAGGTTCGTCGATTCTTCGCAACATTACATAGTCTCCATCGATTCTCTCAACAATATAGTCACATACAAGCATCTTATTTCCTCCTAGCAAAACTTCTTTCCACACACTTTGCAACGCCTTTGGTTTACCTCCGAATCCTCTCTATCATCTTATCATAATAGCTATGTATCCTCGTCACAAAGTCTTTCTTCGAATCGCATCCAATCGGTTTCCTGTTGCCGCACAGCATTTCATCAATCGGCACTTCCAACAGTTCGCTCAACGCATAAAGATTATCTATCGTGGGCATACTGCTTCCTCCCAGCCAGTGATAAATGCTCTGCACACTGCCAAGTCCAAGATATTCCTGTATATTCTTCACACTTAACCCTTTCTTCTTCATAAGAGCTTTGATTCTCTTCCCGGTCTTTACTTTATCTATCGTCGGATAAGTATTCAAATAGTATCCCCTTTCCAATGTGGCTTTATCAGTTTTCCCTATTATAATTCACCTTGGCCTGATTTGTCATTTAACTTGTAATTCAATTTTACTTCTGTGAGAAACAGATCTCTTTTATCTTATCCAAGTTTTCCACTGCCAGTTCATACCCATATCGGTAAATCTTATCAATTTTCTCCAAATCTTTCTCAAAAGAATCTATTTGTATTTCTTTCGTAGGTCGCAGGAGCACGGCTCTGCCTTCCCTCTCTAACTGCTCGCAATAGGCAACGGTTTCGTTGTACAAAATATGCCTTGTCATCAATGGGCCCACCAGTTTCGGATATTTCTTTCTTAGCATTTTCGCAGCCTGAACATTTGCCTTTGAAAGTGTCTTAATGTATCCCTTCGGTCTTGTCAGCACGATCAACATTTTCCCGTGCCCGTCCGCTTCTGCTTTTCGCACCGGAATCGGATCGCAGATTCCTCCGTCATAATATTTCTTTCCGTTTATTTCGATTGGCGGAAATACAAAAGGAATCGCACAAGTTGCTTTTAACATGCTGCAGGTTTCTTCCAGTTCTTTTCCATCCAGATATTCTGCCTCTCCTGTTTCTATATTCGTGACACCAACTCTGATTTCAGTCGGACTGTTTTGATAGGTTTCCCAGTCAAACGGGTAAATCTCTTTTGGTATTGTTTCATACGCAAATTTTAATCCGAACAGGCTCCTGTCTGTCAAATAATTGCGTAATCCGACATAACGTTTGTCATGGCGGTAGTTCATCAGGATATTATAATTTCTCTCTTTCTGTTTTGAAACATAAGAAACTCCGTCAGTAATCCCCGCGGAAACTCCGATCACATAATCAAAATTTATATCATGATCAAGCAGCGCATCCATCACACCGCATGAAAATATAGGACGGAAAGTTCCTCCTTCTAGTACCATTGCATTCATTTTCCATCTTTCCTCCTTTGCACTTACATAACTTTGATTCATTACTTTTCATTATAACATTACCATCCGAAATGAGAAAAGAATTTTTGAAAATTGCTGCAGTTCATAATTTTTACAGGACATATTTCCCGGCATTTAAACATACTCTGTAACAGCCTGAAACTGCTTTCATTATGTAGAAAATATTACAACTGACAAGAGAAATGGATAAAGGGGGATTTTGAAATTGAAACCAATCATCGGAATTTTAACTTGTGGATTAAAAGATAAAAATCATTTTATACCGGACAGCTATATCACCGCAATTCGGCTTTCCGGCGGAACTCCTCTTGTGATACCGGCGCTTCCACCGGATTTTGATATTACCTCTATTCTTGAAGTCTGTGACGGATTTCTTCTTCCGGGAGGCGGGGATTTCACACCGCTTATCTGGGAAGAAGCCCCGTTGCACGGAATTGGCGAAACAAATTTAGAGTTGGATGTATTTCAAATCCATTTTACAGAAGAAATAATAAAGTTGCAAAAACCAGTTCTTGGAATCTGCAGAGGAATGCAGCTCATCAATCTGGCTGCCGGCGGAACACTTTATCAGGATTTATCACTCCAACCGGGGACGCCTTTCTTACATATGCAGACTTCACAGATCAGAAGTGATGTCAGTCATCAGGTATTTGTTGAAAAAGAAAGTCTGCTTTATACGATTACCAAAGATTCGCTTTATACAAACAGTTTTCACCATCAAAGTGTACATCTGACCGGTGAAAATGTCTCTATCTGCGCCCGTACTTCTGATGGTACTGTGGAAGCAATCGAAATCGAAAGACATCCTTTCGCAATAGGAGTTCAGTGGCATCCGGAGGTTATGTTCTTTCACTCTCCGGCTATGAGAAAATTATTTTCTAAGTTTATTGGAATAGCCAGGGGTCGATGCCGATGACTGCTAATTTATTCAGAGCCAGCCTCGAAAACACTGCGTGGCTCTGAACGGTTACCAAATATTAACCTTCTGTTCATAATTCCTTCAAATTCTCATCACAGTTCTATCACATTTCCTCTGTATACTAATAATCAAACAAAGGCAATAACTTTTTCATATAAATTTTTTCTTTTTCATAAACGCCGATGCTCAGTTTACTGGGTGTCGGCACTCCTCATTTTATGGGGTTTTATCCCTCGATCATCTCGTGCGCATACTCTGTAATCTGTTTTTCCAAAAATCCCATTTTAAAACGAGCGAATCACTTCTTCTGTCATAGATTTTACTACTTCAACTGCAAGCTGAACTGTCGCTTCAAAATCATAGTAAGAGGTAATTCCATGCGGAGAATGAATATATCTCACCGGAACTCCCACAACAACTGCGGGGATTCCATCCAGCGCGGTGTTGATGATCGCTCCATTATTTCCTCCGCCCTCTCGCACGGAAGATTGTACGGCAAGTCCTTTTTCTTCGGCCAGATCAAGTACATATCTCTGATAACGCGGCGAACAGATGACGGAGCAGTCCATAAATCTCAGCATCGGCCCTTTCTTCAGTGCAGTCTGGATCGCATAAGGCTCTGTAAACGTATCGTCTGCAGGGCATCCTTCGAAGCACAGTGCAATCTGCGGTGCCACCTTATTCACTGCAACTTTGACGCCTCTTTCCCCTACTTCTTCCTGGGAAGACAGAACACCGATCACATCTACAGCCAGATCTTCTTCGGCAAGTCTTTTCAATGTCTCTATAAGGGCTGCACAGCCGATACGGCAGTCAAATCCTTTGCCCATCATAATATCTCTTTCCTCGTCATAGGAAAATGCCACATCCGGAACAACCGGCTCCCCAATCCGGATTCCAAAATTTGTGACTGCATCTTCTTTACTCGTAGCTCCTATATCAATGACAAGCGACTGGATATCCTTGCTTCCTCCCGCCTGGCGCTCTAATGCAGTCATAAAATGCGGCGGTCTTGATGCAACGATACCCGGAATGTATTTCCCAAATTTATTTCTCACCAGCACCTTTGATGACGGAAGTGCCTGATCACTCCATCTGCCAAGTGCTACAAAGCGAAGGGTTCCATTCGGCTTGATCGAATGAACCATAAGCCCTACTTCATCACTGTGAGCATCGAGCATAAAGACTGGTTTTTCCCCAGTATTCTTTTTCCGGTACATATACAGATTCCGCAGACAATCCTCTTTGGTATCGGCAAAAGCTTCTGCATATTTCCTTGCAGTTTTAACCACCTCATCTTCAAATCCCGATGCACCTGCTGCATTTGAAAGTTCTTCAATCATCTGCAGCGTTTCCTTGTCCTTTAATGTTTCCATTTCATCCACCTCTCATATAATTTTGCTCTATGGAAACGCAGTTTCCTATAGAGTGTTAAAAAATGCAGGATGCCTCCGACATCTATCAGAACCCGTCCTGCATTTCCACTTTTATCTTAATATCGGAAGTCCCGGTATCTCTCCCAGATTCTTCACCACATAATCCGTCATCTTCTCGGTCTCTTCTGTCGGTCCGGTAAGATCCGGCACCATCACTACATGGCAGCCAGCGCTCCAGGCTGATCTGACACCATTCGGAGAATCTTCCGCAGCAAGGCATTCTTCCGGCTTCTTTCCGATTTTCTCGCATGCATAAAGATACACATCCGGGTACGGTTTTCCATTTTCCACCATCGAAGCGCTTACGATTTCATCGAAAAGATCTGCGAATCCGACCATATTCAAATAGCGTATGGCACTTTTTTCTTCTGTTGCCGTTACAACCGCCGTCTGATAACCCCGCCGTCTAAGCTCTGTTAAAGCCTCACGCACATAAGGCTTCGTCTCCAGTCCGTATTTTTCAATATGCTCTGCCATAAGTTCCCGTCTTCTTCCGCGGATCTTATCATACTCAAAATCTTCTCCGTAGATTTCTTTTGCTTTCACTCTGGCAAATTTGGATGCCAGACTTCGGAACAGATACGCTTCTTCAAGAGACATCTTATAGCCTGCTTCCCGCATTGCCTTCTGTTTGTAGACCGTCAAATATTTCTCTGTATCGATCAGAATCCCATCCATATCGAATAAAACAGCTTTTATCATAAGTTCTCTTCTTTCCTTTCGAAGCTTTATTTACTGCCTTCAGAATCACTCTTCTCTACCTGTTTGCAGTTATCAGCAAGCCAGTCCTGGACGATGTCAATCTTAGCCATCTCCTCCAGATCATCCATACTTCCGTAGGATTCCATCACTTCTTTCAGTTCCTCTGCACTACTGTATCCTGTCTGGGAAGCATATTCTTCATATTTCTTCTTAAGAGCTTCTTCAGATACATCAATCTTCGCTTTTTCAATGACCAGATCTGCCACCAGTTCTTCTTTGAGTCTGTCTTTGGCAGACTGGGTAAGCTCGCTATTATAAGCCTCTTCATCCATTTCCAGATAAGTATCTCTGTACTCTTCAAATTCTACTCCGTAGTATGCTGCATTCTGCTCCATCTGCTGTTGGATCGTATCGATCATCGCCTTCAATTCGTCCTCCGGATACTTCGTTACCTGTGTGTTATCCATCAGTGCATTCCATGCATTACTCTTCAAGGTATTTCTTGCAGCCGATTCATTGTTACTCTCCAGGAAATCGCGAACTTCCTGCTTATACTCTTCAACCGTCTGAGATGTCTCAGATAATGTTGTCTTCACAAGTTCATCTGTAAGTTCCGGTACGTCTACCTGAGTAATTCCCTTCACTGTTACTGTAAATACTACCGGTTTTCCTGCAAAATCCGGATTGTTCGGATATGGATCCGGGAATACAAGATCCAGATCGAAGGTCTCTCCGATTCCATGTCCTACGATGCCTTCTTCAAATCCATCAATAAAACTATTTGATCCAAGTGTAAGCGGCGCGTCAACAGCCGAACCGCCGTCAAATGCTACTCCATCCATCTTTCCTTCATAGTCGATCGTGACCGTATCTCCGTCCTGTGCCACACGGTCCGTGACTACCGTGGATGTAGAATTCGCTTCGCACATGCTGCTGATATAACTTTCCACATCTTCATCTGTTACTTCAGCAGGAGTCGCCTTCTCTACCTCCAGCCCTTTATACTGGCTGATCGTTACATAATCATTGGAAATCTCACTGGAACAGCCGCCGAGGATCATCGTCGATACTACGAGTCCGGCCACCAGTGACACCAGTTTCTTTTTCATATTTTTGCACCTCATTATTTCTTTATTTGCTATTTTGTCCGTCTCATAATGAATCATTCAATTACAGACGTATATCATTTCGATTATATGACATTCTTAAAAAAATGAAAAGAGATTTCATAGTATTTTCATAACTGCATTTCACGAATCACAAACCGCTTGCACCCCTTGACAAATAATGTTACAATGTCATATGGAGAATTAAGTGTTAGGAGGACGGGACCTTGAGCAAATTAACAATCGTTTTACTGGTTATTCTGGTAATTCTAATCATTGTTGTAGTTGCCTTATATTTCTTGGGTAAGAAGGCAGAGAAGAAGCAGGCAGAACAGCAGCAAATGATGAACGCTGCCTCGCAGCAGGTTACTATGCTGATTATCGATAAAGGTAAGATGCGTCTGAAAGATGCCGGTTTCCCTGCTGTTGTAATGGAAAGCACACCAAAATACCTTCGCCGTTCCAAAGTTCCGGTAGTAAAAGCCAAAGTCGGACCGAAGATTATGAATCTGATGTGCGATGCTGCAATCTATGATCTCATTCCGGTTAAGAAGGAGGTCAAAGCAACTGTAAGCGGTATTTACATAACAGCAGTCAGAGGGCTGCGCGGACCACTTGAAGTACCGAAGAAGAAAAAGAAAGGTTTCTTTGCACGTTTCAAGAAGGACGAAAACAAAAAATAAGAGCATAATAAATGGCGCCAATGTAATAAACATTGACGCCATCTCTTTTTTCTTATTTCAGCACACTGTCTGCTGCATGCTTCGGCTGGATATTCATAGATATCCTGCAGTCAGCCATCGCCTCGTGATTAATATCCAGACCATATTCCACTTCTACCTGAATCAGGTCTTCTGTCACATTGATATCAACATCCCGGGTATGAACCCCCACCTGCATCTGTCCATAAGGTGTCTCATAATAAGTGACATTCATCTTATTCTTCTCAAACACCATATGCGCATTCGTGATTCCGCTCTTCATGATCTCAAGCGTATCGTTTCCGATAATCTTGACTTTATTCTTGATCACACCCGGCATTCCTTCAACCACTTCATCGTAAATGATGTAGTGCTTATCATTTTTCAAATAATAACTCGCCGGGGTAATCACTTCGATCGGTTCATTCTCTTCATCCCCGTTTTCCATAGCCTCCATCTGATGGAGACCGGAAATTGTCAATAAAACATCTTGTGTCATATAATCTTCTCACTCTAATTATAATGCGAGCTGCTGAGCGATATCATACTGGTACTGCGGAATTCCTTTCTGCATTTCCAGAGCTTCATTGATATCGAAATCAATATACTCGCCGTGTTTATATCCTACAACTCGGTTCGTCTTTCCTTCCAGAAGAAGGTCTACCGCCATAGCTCCCATGATAGAAGCATATACTCTGTCTTTCGCTGTCGGACTTCCTCCACGCTGCATGTGTCCAAGAATCGTAGCACGAGTCTCCATTCCGGTCTCTTCTTCGATTCTCTTCGCCATGTTCATAGAATCACCGATACCTTCAGCATTGATGATAATGTAGTGTTTCTTACCACGTTTTCTGTTCTCTTTGATATCTGCTACGATCTTTGCTTCGTCGTAATCGTGTTCTTCCGGAAGGAGAATTCTCTCAGCTCCGTTGGCGATACCGCACCACAGCGCAAGGTATCCTGCGTCACGTCCCATAACCTCGATAATACTGCATCTTTCATGGGATGTAGAAGTATCACGTACTTTATCAATCGCTTCCATAGCTGTATTAACAGCAGTATCAAATCCGATTGTGTACTCTGTACATGCAATGTCAAGGTCGATCGTTCCCGGAAGTCCGATTGTATTTACTCCATAATCAGAAAGCTTCTGCGCACCTTTGAAAGATCCGTCTCCTCCGATAACTACCAGCCCGTCAATGCCGTATTTCTTACAGATTGCAGCTGCTTTCTGCTGTCCTTCTACTGTACGCATCTCTTCACAGCGTGCTGTCTGGAGAATCGTTCCACCTCTCTGAATGGTATCTGATACATCTCTGGCACTCAAATCAATAATCTCTTCGTTGAGAAGTCCTGAATATCCTCTTCTGATTCCGCGTACTTTGAGGCCCTTTCCTAAAGCTGTTCTTACAACCGCACGGATCGCTGCATTCATTCCCGGTGCATCTCCACCACTAGTCAACACTCCGATTGTTCTGATAATCTTATCTGCCATGATATGTTTCCCTCCATCTCCTCCTGTTGTAGGATTTTAATGTTTGCCAAATTATTCACATTTCCAAGCTACATTGTACTCTATTTAGTACATCTTTTCAATGGGTTTTTCAACTACTTTTACAGAAGATTCTCCGAAATAATTAGTCAACCTGCTCAAGATTCCGGGTTCGATTTTGATGTTCCTGTTCTTTGGAAGGCGTTTCACGGCGCGCTCAGCCTTACAATAGATTACCACCGCATCATCACCTTCACTGTCCGCAAGCATCCGGTATAGATGCTGTTCATCCGCAAGATAGGCCGCTTTGTTCTCATACTGCAGCCATAATTCCTTCTTTGTCTTCTCAAACGGAATGATTTCCTCGCAGATTAATTTACTTGCATTGTCATCTTCTTCTGAAACTCTTCCTTTAACGAATACCTTACTGTCTTCCTGTAAATATTGCTGATTTTTCTCATAATCTTTCGGAAAAATTACAACTTCCACTGTTCCCATGAGATCCTCGATCGTGATAAACGCCATGGTCTTATTGGTCTTGGTATATTTTATCGTCTTCGAAGTGATCATTCCTCCGATGATTTCTTTTGCTCCATCCCGCACTTTCGTGCATCCTGTCTCTTCATCCAGCTGAAAATCCTGGGTGGTAGCGGAAATACTCTTCCTCCATTTTTCTTCGTATTCCTCAAGAGGATGTCCGCTTAAGTATACACCGAGCACTTCTTTTTCAAATGCAAGCATTGTTTCTTTCTGATATTCGCCTACATCCGGCATCGTAATCTCAAATTCCTTTTTCTGTTCCTCGTCTACGATATCAAAGAGGGACATCTGCCCGGTCATGGAGTACTTCTTTTCCTGATTTACCTGATCCATGATTTTAATATAGATCATCATCAGCTGCTTTCTTGTTCCTTTCAAGCTGTCAAATGCACCTGATTTTATAAAGCTCTCTACGGTTCTCTTATTGACTTCTTTCGATGAAAGACGTTCAATAAAATCTTTCAGATTCTTGAACTCTCCTCGAAGCCGGCGCTCTTCTATAATTGACTCGATCACCGGTTTCCCGATACTTTTAATGGCGGCAAGTCCATAGCGGATATTGCCGTTATCAACTGAGAAATTGCCGACTCCGCGATTAATATCCGGCGGCAGAATCTTGATTCCCATCTGCCGGCAGCTGTAAATATACTCTGCCACTTTTCCCGGATTATCGATGACGGACGTCATAAGCGCTGCCATGTATTCTACCGGATGATAATATTTCAAATACGCCGTCTGATAAGCAACCACCGCATATGCGGCTGCGTGCGATTTGTTAAAAGCATATTTTGCAAAGTCAATCATTTCATTATAAATTTTATTCGCAATTTCTTCCGGAATCCCATTCGCCACACATCCCGGAACATTTTCCTCCGGATTTCCGTAGACGAAATTCTGACGCTCCTTCTGCATTACATCCGCTTTTTTCTTACTCATCGCGCGGCGCAATAGATCGCTTCGTCCCAATGTGTATCCTGCCAGATCACGCACGATCTGCATAACCTGTTCCTGATAAACGATACATCCGTAGGTCGGTTCCAGAATCGGCTCAAGCTGCGGGCAATCGTAAGTGATCGCCCCCGGATTATTCTTTCCTTTTATATACTGCGGAATGAAATCCATCGGACCCGGACGGTACAAGGAAATACCGGCTATGATATCTTCCAGACTTTGGGGTTTTAACTCCTTCATGAAGCTCTTCATCCCCGCACTTTCCAGCTGGAAAATGCCGTCCGTCTTACCGCTTCCCAAAAGGTCCAGCACTTTCTTATCATTATAATCCAGTTTCTCCGGAATAATACGCTCCCCGGTACTTTGTTCCACCAGATTGATCGCATCCTGAATGACCGTCAGCGTACGAAGCCCAAGAAAATCCATTTTCAAAAGCCCCAGTTCTTCCAGCGTCGTCATCGTAAACTGAGTGACGACGGTGTTATCTGCTCCTAAAGCAAGCGGAACAAACTCATCTACACTTTTCTGACAGATTACAACACCGGCCGCATGCATGGACGTATGCCGCGGAAGCCCTTCCAGACGCTTCGACATATCGATAAGTTCTTTGACTTCCGGGTTCTCATCATACATTTTCTTCAGCTCCGGATTCATTTTCAATGCTTTATCCAGTGTAATGTTCAGTTCTTTCGGAACCATCTTTGAAATAGAATCCACAAAAGCATATGGCAGATCCATAACACGCCCCACGTCCCGAATGACTCCTCTGGCCTGCAGCGTACCGAAGGTAACGATCTGCGCCACCTGATCCTTTCCGTATTTGCGCACAACATAATCAATAACTTCCTGACGTCTTTCAAAACAAAAGTCCACGTCAATATCGGGCATGGATACTCGCTCCGGATTCAGGAATCGTTCAAAAAGAAGCTGATAACGGATAGGATCAATGTTCGTGATTCCAAGCGTATAGGACACGATACTTCCGGCTGCCGATCCACGTCCCGGACCGACCATGATTCCATTTTCCCGGGCAAAATGAATAAAGTCCCACACGATCAGGAAGTAATCAACATATCCCATGTTCTTGATAACACCCAGCTCATAATTCAGACGATCCACCAACTCCTGCCCCGGCTCTCCGTAACGGCTCTTAAGCCCGTCAAAGCACAATTTATTCAAATACTCCCACGATGTGTATCCGTCCGGCACATCAAATTTCGGAAGTTTTGTCACGCCAAATTCAATCTCCACATGACATCTGTCAGCAATCTTCTGTGTATTTTCCAGCGCCTGAAGTGCATAAGGAAATAATTCCGCCATCTCTTCTTTTGATTTTACATAATACTGCCCACCCTCATAGCGCATCCTGTCTTCATCGTCAAGCTTTTTCCCAGTCTGCAGGCAGAGCAGGATATCATGTGGTTTTTCATCCTCAGCATAGGTATAATGCACATCATTCGTTGCCACCAGCTCAATCCCCGTCTCCTCAGAGAGCCTTAGAAGCTGCTGATTCACAATAGACTGCTCCGGAATTCCGTGATCCTGAAGTTCCAGGAAGAAATTTCCCTTTCCGAAAATCGATTCATACCGAAGTGCCGCCTTGCGTCCTTCATCATAAAGCCCCCTCAGAAGGTTCTTCTGAACCTCTCCAGCCAGGCAGGCACTCAGAGCAATAATTCCCTCGTGATAGGTTTCCAGAACTTCATAATCCACTCTGGGTTTATAGTAGTATCCTTCTGTAAAACCTCTGGATACAATCTTCATCAAATTCGAATATCCGGTATTATTCTCGGCCAGAAGCACCAAATGATAATATCTGTCCTCATCGCGTCCGACCGCCTCTTTATCAAACCGGGACACCGGTGCAACATATACCTCGCACCCCAGCACAGGATTGATGCCAGCAGCACGTGCAGCACGGTAAAATTCGATAATTCCGAACATTACACCATGATCCGTGATCGCGGCGGCTGTCATTCCAAGCTCCTTCACCCTGCTCACATATTCTTTAATTTTATTCGAACCGTCCAGAAGACTGTACTCTGTATGGACGTGCAAATGCGCAAAATTCATATTATTACACCTGTTTCCTTATAATTTCTGTTCTTTCATCATTATAAACAATACCGGATTTGAATACAAGAAAAAAGCTGTTCCACATTTTGCGGAGCAGCTTTACTTCTTATTATTTATATATCTATTAGCCGTTGATCATGAAAGAAACGAGTTTATCGATATCATCTTTCTCATATGCAATGATTTCCAGTTCCGGGATCTCGCCGTTAGAGAAGATGTTTGCCATAGAAACATACTGAGATAATTTAGATTTCAGATTCAGTCTGTCGCCTTCTCCTGTAACAAGTTCTACCTTTCCTGAACAGCTGTCAACTACCTTAAAAAATTTTTCAATATTTGTAATATTTTGTACCTTCATAATGTACATCTCCTTTTCTTTTTTCACCATTTCTTCGCCTTGCAAGTCCAATATAGACAATAATTTAACAAATTGCAAGTGGTTTTTTTATTTTTCTGCGTTTTATTAAATACGCACAATTCTAAACGTTCGTTTTTGTGCATTATTACTTCATCGTAATCTTATCCGACAGAATCACAATCTTACGTTCCTTATAAAGGCGTCCGACTGCACGCTTGAATGCATTCTTGCTGATTCCGAATTCTTGTTTAATCAGTTCTGCATCTGCCTTATCACTGAACGGCAATGTTCCTCCACATTCTTCCAGCTTCTTCATGATCATCATCGCATCCTTATCCATCTGGATGAATGCTTTCTCACGCACACTTAAGTTCAGCTTTCCATCCGGCTTGACTTCCGTAACACGGGCGCTCACTCGCATTCCCGGCTTAAGTCCCGGTGTCACTTCGCGTTTTGGAATCAGTGCGGAATACTGATCATCTACAGCGACAAATAATCCGAAATTATCACTGCCTTCATAAATGATTCCTTCCACATGATCGTCCTTTTTATACGGAGAGTCTTTTCGGAGATGTTCATATACCTTCATCGTTGCGCAGAGACGTTCGCTCTTATCAATATAAAGCATCACAAGACACTCATCGCCCGGCTTTACCTTAAATGTCTGCTCACGGAATGGGAGGAATAAATCCTTCTCAAGTCCCCAGTCAAGAAAAGCTCCGAACTTTCCAACCTGTAATACCTGAAGTACTTTCAGTTCTCCAAGCGTCAGCTTCGGTTCATTCGTCGTTGCGATCAGGCGGTCAGAAGAATCTTTATATAAGAAAACTTCTATCGGATCTCCCGGTTCGATTCCTTCCGGCACCTGTTTCTTCGGAAGCAGGACTTTCTCTTTTTCACTTCCGAGATATACCCCAAAATCCACCTGCTTTACTACCGTTAATACCTGCTTCTTACCTAATTCCATCACTTTTTATCCTTTCACAAAACAGGCTTCTTTTGTGCCCGGTTTGATTCAATTTTATATTACACTGTTCTTTCCTTAATGGCAAGGAACTTCTTCATACTTTCTTTTCGCTTTAAACTCTACTGTCGCAAAGATTTCCCCACTCTCGTTTCCAAGTATGACAACTTTCCGCATTTCTTCTTCCGCCGTCCTCGGATAAATCATATCTCCCAAAACTGCAGATTTCTTATACTCTACTCTCACCTGTGAGGCTCGTTCACACTCGGGCATGACTTCCAGCGCCATCTGGATATACTGACAATTATTCACATGCTCATTGGTGTCGATCTGAAAACGCCGCACCGGAAAGGTTTCTTTGGAAATTGTATGTTCCGGAAGCAGTATTTTCCTGGGCGCATAGTCCATTTTCAAAGGTTCCTCCTCTTTATATGCTGCAATTTCCTCTGCGTCCGGTCTTGCAGGGCGCCCTTTTATGATGTCCATATATACCCAGACCGAATTGGCATATGCCAGCACTTCTCCTGCCTTTGTTCTCATCCGGAAGTTACGATTTCCGCACATTCTCTCAAACCCTGTAGGCCATGTATCTACCAATATCTCTTCTCCCATTTTCGGATAACGCTCTACGATGATCTGCCACGAAGACAAAAGCCACGCTTTTCCTTTCCTCTTAAGCGCATCTATTCCCAGTCCTAAAGATTCCGACTGAAATGTGCTGCAATCCTGAAAATAATTGACAAGTGCCGGTAATGTCATCGTCTCTGTATGATCGATTTCACTGAACCGAACTCTGCTTTCAAATGTATACATCTTTTTCTCCTATTAAAAATGAAAAGCTTTTTCTACTCTGCAACAAAACTTTTTTCCAATGTGATTACGCATTGATATCTACTGTCGATTTCCTGCATTTTTTCTATCATATGTACCATCAGCTCATCACCTTTTTCTTCCGGATACTCTCTCGGGATCACCAGATCAAAAATCAGATTGATCTGCTCGTCTCCTCTTACCATCCGGAAATCATGAAACGTACAGCGCGGATCCAGTTCCGCCACTGCCTGCTCTACTTCTTTTCTGATTTTCAATACGGTCTGATCCTTCGTCTCAATCGGATCCATATGGATTACCAGAAAAATTCCAAGCTCTTTTTCCGCATCCCTCTCGATGCGATCGATGATTTCATGGGAGACTTCAATGGATACATTGTTCGGCACCTCGGCATGAATACTTGCCATGCTTCTTCCCGGTCCGTAATTATGTACGATCAGATCATGGCTTCCCATGATTCCGTCATATTTCTCTACAAATTTCTTAATCCTCCGGTAGTCTTCCGGAGTAGTCGCTTCCCCGATCAGAGGCTCCAGAGTGTCCTTCGCGATTCCTATACCTGCCCACATAACAACCAGAGATACGCCAAGTCCGACAAAACCATCAATATTAATTCCTGTCACTTTCCAGAATACAATAGAAAGAATCGTTGCTGCCGTTGCCATCACATCTCCAAGGGAATCCGCTGCTGTTGCCATCATCACCTGAGAGTCGATCCGCTTTCCGAGCTTTCTGTTGAACATACCAAGCCACAGCTTTACCAGAATAGACATTCCCAGGATCACAAGCGATACAATCTGAAATCTCAGTTCCTCCGGATTGCGGATTTTACCTATGGAGTCTTTAAAAAATGTAAATCCCACTTCAATTACAAGAAAGGCTACAATTAACGCCGCAATGTATTCGATTCTTCCATGTCCAAATGGATGATCTTCATCCGCCGGCTTTTCCGCCATCTTCACTCCTACAAGTCCGATGATCGATGAACCTGCATCGGACAGGTTATTAAATGCATCTGCCATTACAGAAACACTGTGTAAGAACATTCCCACCAGCATTTTTGCAACTGACAGAAGTACATTACAGGCAATTCCTACACCGCTTGCAAGTACGCCATAGGCTGTCCGTACAGAAAGATTCTCCGTATCATCACAGTTTCTTACGAATAATTTTACTAATAAATCTGTCATTTTGCATCTACCCTTTCGTTGCTTCAAAACATCCGCAAGATGTTTTTTATCGTATGCATTTTACCACTTTTTTCAAAATTTGCAACATTATTGTGAAAAAGTTTCTCCGAGAAAAAACCATTTTACTTTAAATCTGGTCTCCCCCGTCACCATCTCATATTCTTCTTCCGTCAGACTTTCCTTCAGTTCCTGCTTCCCTTCCTCCGGAACGATCGCATGAACACAATCTATAAAACAAAGATTGGGATACAGTGCGCACCACCAGTTCTGCCCCTTCGCTTCTCCTATTTCGATTTTAAGAGCATCATATTCTCCTGCCGGAAACTGCACATCCCCATAGGTTTTATCGGGGAAAAGGGACCATCCGACGCTGGCCTTGACAGGATATGCGTATCCCTGCGCTTTTACAGTCCTCTCCGCCTCTTCTACAATTTCACTTAGATGTTTTTCTGCCCATTTTTTTGTTTCTTCTGCGGTTTTAGTTTCCGGAAGTTCTTCTTTCATATAGGTAAGGACGGCATCTCTGACCTTCAATTTCAGCTCCTGATCTTCTTCACTGTCGCTGTTGGCAAGCACATGAAAACGAAAAACTTCTTCTGCAAGTCCTTCCTGCAAGTCTTCTATCTTATCAGAAGTCTGACGTGCACGGATCACGCTTCCCGTAAGCAGAAGTCCCATAAGAAGAGAGAGTGCAAGGAGAATTCCCTTCTTAAGCCAGTGTTTCCATCTGGCGTGCCGCCTTAAATATTCTTTCGGCAGATAAATTTTTCTTTCCATATTCTATGTACCTCCTGACTAAGATTTCTTTTCTTCTTTCAGGAAGTATGCACCAAAACAGCAGGCCTTATTCAGACCTGCTGTTCTTATTTATCATCCAACATATAGCCAACTGTTTCTACCTGATAATCAATATGTCTTCCGACAATATCCTTAGCCGCTTCTTTGTTCCTCTTTTCCACGCATTCAATAATCCTCTGGTGCTCCTCAAGAAGCTGTTGATAACATTCTTTTAATTTTAAATGCTCTACTCTGAGCCGGTACATCTGCTCTCTGAGATTGTTCAGAAGAAGAATGAGACGCCGGTTATTCGTTGCAAAATACAGGATATCATGGAATTTTTCATCTGCTTCCGCAATCTTTGTCACATCACCGCTTTTCAAAGTCCGTTCAAATTCCTTTGCTGCTTCCCGCATCTGTTCGATCTGTACCTTTTCGATTCTCTCACAGGCAAGGTCTGCAGCAAGTTCTTCCAATGCTTTACGCACTTCCAGGACATCCATCATATTCTTTCTGGTAATCTCTGCAACTTCTGCGCCCTTTCTTGGAATCATAAGTACAAGACCTTCCAGCTCCAGTTTGCGGATGGCTTCTCTGATCGGTGTACGGCTGACTCCAAGCTTATTCGCAAGCTGAATCTCCATAAGCCTTTCACCCGGCTTTAATTCTCCGCGCAAAATCGCCCTGCGGATGGTATTAAATACAACATCTCTAAGCGGCAAATATTCATCCATATTCAGTTTTAAGTTTGGATCCATACTTATTTCCTCCTGACATTGTGTACATTGACGACATATACCTGGCGCGCCAGTCCTTGCGCCTTTACACGGTTATACGCCATTTTCGCTGTTTTACGATCTTTAAAAATCCCGAACACAGTCGGTCCGCTTCCGCTCATCATCGCTCCCAGAGCGCCATTTTTAAGCATGCACTCTTTGATCCTCGCGATGACTGGATACGCTTCTACCGTGACCTGTTCCAAAACATTTCCCATGGAAGCTGCGACCTTTTCCAGACTTCTTTGTTCCAGCCCTTCAATGATTCCGTCAATATCCGGGTGGTTCTTAATCTCTCTGGAGTCCAACTTCTCGTATACCATCTTCGTTGAGACGCTGATCGGAGGCTTTGCAATGAGGATCTGACATTTCGGCATTGGCATAAGCGGGGTAAGTTCTTCTCCGATTCCTTCCGCCAGCACAGTTCCTCTCATAATACAATACGGCACATCGGCCCCAAGCTTCACTCCCCGCTGCATCAGTTCTTCCTGACTAAGTCCAAGCTGATACATCTGATTCATCCCATATAGGACTGCTGCTGCATTCGAACTGCCGCCTGCCATACCGGCCGCCACCGGAATACGTTTCTCCAGAGAAATCCTGATCCCTCCGGGCAAATCAAACTCCTCCATCAGCATCTGCGCTGCTTTCCAGGCAATATTGTTCTCATCTTTCGGAAGATAGAACAGATTGGACTCAATCTCAATTCCGGGCTCCGCTTTCTTCTGCAGGGTCACGTTATCATACAAATACAATGTCTGCATGATCATCCGAACATCGTGATATCCATTCTCGCGTCTTCCCAAAACATCCAATCCTAAATTAATCTTCCCCAGTGCTTTCAGTTCTAATTTTTCCATGAATTTTCTCCTTATTATTGCCCTTGTATCTTGTATACACTGTTCTTATAGTATACTCATATTTTCCTTAAAAATCAATATTTTTTCCCCTTCTTTTAAGACCTCGGAAGACATTTCATTAATTTCCATGATTCCTTCCTTTGTCGTAAAATACCGCTTTGCCAGGCTCCAGAGATCATCTCCCTTCTTAACAACATAGCCGGTTATTCCGGGACGTCTTCCCATCAGCGCCTTATCATACGGTCTTAATTCAATTGAAGTAATTACATCCGCACGAATAGGGTTTCTTAAAAAACTATTAAAGCTCAAAACCGCCTTGATCTCGACTTCGTCATTGCCGGCAAGATCGATTGCCAGCTGTTCTACATTGTAGGTAAGGTCATACCGCATATCCGGACAGGTTTTTCCGCTCTCCAGAAGATAGGAAAAAGGTACGATTCCCTGCCACACATCAAACGGAACACCATCATTCGCTTTCACATACAGAAAACTCACATGAAGGATTCCTTCTATCTGAATTCCTTCGGGCACCACTTCCATATGCTCCACCTGCATACTTCCGCCGCTGTGACAGATCTGCAGGATTTCTTCTTTCAATTCCGGAAGAGTAAGCTGCTCTGTTAATTTGCATTTTGAATGATTCTGCATAAGCAGTTCTTCGTAAATCGTTTCTTTTCGCTCCAGTACACATTCCTCTGCAAGAGAGTAAGCGTCCTCTAAAACGGTAGTGTTTTCTTCTTCGTAAATCAGAATCCTCATCTCCAGAGCCGCTTCAATGCCGAGAATCCGCATTTCTCCGTCTTCATCCATACGGATTTCCACATTGACATCCGAAAGCTCCGTATACACATGATGATAAATATTTTCATCCGCATCCCGGCACTCCACTTTTCCCTCAAACGGAACGGTCTGCTCCACCCAGTCAAGTTTTCCATCCTGTGATTCATAGAAACAGAATACAAGAAGCTCCCCGTTTACAATCAATGCATCCTGCACAAGTCTGGTATCCAGTTTTCGAAGTGCTGTATCATTCCAGAGCAATGTCCCAATATTTTCCTTTGTTCCCGGGATGGTAATTTCCTCTTTGATACGATAAATATCTCTTTTTCCGTTGGTAAGCTGTAAAATCTGAAGCGGACGGAGTTTTTTATATAATTTTCCGTCATCCTCCACATCAACCGTAGTCTCTGAGTCCTCTGTGTATTCTATATGTACCGCCAGCTCTGCTACCGCTTTAACAGAAAGTTTCCGTGAATGAATGACGGATGCCGTAAATTCGATCCTAGACTGCTGCACCACATAGTCTCCTGCAGTATTCTCTTCAATATAGACCATTTCTTCAAATGGAATCCTTCCTTCCAAAGAAGAGAGCCTCATTTCTCCGGTATCCTCTGCATACAGCACTCTGAAATACAGTTTCCCTGATATTCGCAGATAATTATCGACTTTTCTGGTTTCCTCAATTTTTAGTTTTCCTTCTCCGTAAATCACTCTGCCAACATCGTTTTTGCTGTCCGGCACATTAAAATCATCATCAATGGCAAATTGATCCACAACCGTTTTGCCCAATGCATTGGTTCGTACTTTCTTCCGAATTAATTCCATATCCTTCTCCTCCTAATTTCCCTGAAATACAACCTGTTTCCCGCTCCACTTCACCTTCACGACCACGTATGGAAATGTTGACTTTTCACTGATCTTTTCACCCTGAGGCGGTCCTTTAAGCGTAGTATGAATATAAATCGCGTCATCCGTTTCAAAACAGGAATCTACCTGAATCTGATAGCCATCCATCGGTTTTTCCCCATATCCCTGTCCGATATAAAGGGAATCTCCATCCCCCCATGTAAGGCGAAACGGCTGCTCCTTTTCCTCTTCGATCATTTCCCTCATTTCATCCGGCACCTCATCTTCCTCCACCACAGAAAACTCCAGTTCCCTCTTGCCTGCAGAATCCTTTTTAATAACAGTGCAGCCTGCGCAAAAACAAAGAATCCATACCCAGATAATTCCCTTGAGACTTTCCCGCAAAATTTCCTCCGTCACAAGTTTCCAATCTCCTTAATATCATATTATCTATCTTGTGTTTTCATTCCTTGTATTTTCATACTTAGAATAGTATAATAAAGAGAAACCGCAAAAAAGAAAGAGAGGATTATACTAATGATACGTTTTTTATGCGTAGCAATTTTTTTATTTCTTTATTTAATATTATCTATCCCGGTATTTTTCATCGAATGGCTGATTGGGAAGTGTAACCGCAACACCAGGGACATGAGTTCTCTTAGAATCGTTCAATGGGGATTTAAAGTAATTTTAAAAATGACAGGTGTCAAAGTTACCGTGATCGGTGAAGAAAATGTGCCGGACGCGCCTGTTCTTTTCATCGGAAATCATCGCAGTTTCTTCGATATTTTGCTGACCTATTCCCGGTGCAAACGTCTGACCGGATATGTTGCGAAAAAAGAAATGGAAAAGATTCCTCTTCTTTCAACATGGATGCGCTACCTGTACTGTCTGTTTCTGGACAGAAGCAATATAAAGGAAGGTCTTAAGACCATCCTGCAGGCAATTGAATATGTAAAACAGGGAATTTCTATTTGCATTTTCCCGGAAGGAACCCGCAATAGGGGGGAAGAATTAAGTATGCTTCCATTCCATGACGGTTCCTTTAAGATTGCCGAAAAGACCGGCTGTGCCATCATACCGATCAGTATGAACAACACTGCCGAGATTTTCGAAAATCATTTTCCGCGTATCAAAAAGACACATGTCGTGCTTGAATACGGGAAACCGATTTATCCAAATGAACTGGATAAAGATACCAGAAAGCATCTCGGAAAGTATTGCCAGAGTATCATTCAGGAAACAATCAACCGGAATGCCGAATTGGTCTAAAATCTACTGACAAGGAAAGAGGTAATGGATATGAATACCAGAAATCTTACACTGCTGACAGACCTTTATGAACTTACTATGATGCAGGGGTACTTCGAACGGCAGGAGAATGAAGTTGTTGTCTTCGACGTATTTTTCCGCAGTAATCCCTGCGGTTCCGGCTATTCGATCGCAGCCGGCTTAGAGCAGGTCATTGAATACATCAAGAATCTGAACTTCAGTTATGACGATGTTGACTATCTTCGTAAACTGGGAATCTTCTCAGAAGATTTTCTTCAGTATTTGAGCGGTTATCATTTTACAGGAAGTATTTACGCAATTCCGGAAGGAAGCGTCATCTTCCCGAAGGAGCCGCTTCTTAAGGTAATCGCACCGATTATGGAAGCCCAACTTGTTGAGACCGCAATCCTTAACATCATCAATCATCAGTCCCTGATTGCCACCAAAACTTCCCGCATCGTATTTGCGGCAGGAGACGGCGGAGTCATGGAGTTCGGTCTGAGACGTGCACAGGGACCGGATGCCGGTATCTATGGCGCCCGCGCGGCCATGATCGCCGGATGTGTCGGAACTTCCAGCGTTCTCACCGGTCAGATGTTTGACGTTCCTGTCATGGGAACCCACGCTCACAGCTGGATCATGAGTTTCCCGGACGAATATACTGCATTCAAGACCTATGCCAAGATGTACCCGAACTGCTGCACCCTTCTCGTAGATACCTACGATACACTGAAATCCGGTGTTCCGAATGCAATCCGTGTATTCAACGAGATGAAAGCAGAAGGTGTCAGCCCGATGAAGATCGGAATCCGTCTGGACAGCGGTGACCTGGCATATCTTTCAAAGAAAGCACGTAAAATGTTAGATGAAGCCGGACATCCGGAAGCAACGATCTGCGCATCCAACGATCTGGATGAATACCTGATCCACGATCTTAAAATACAGGGTGCGGCCATCGATTCCTGGGGTGTCGGAACCAATCTGATCACTTCCAAAGGCTGTCCTTCCTTCGGTGGTGTGTACAAGCTTGCAGCCATCCAGAACAAGGACGGAGAGTTTATTCCGAAGATCAAGCTTTCCGAAAATACAGAGAAAATCACCAATCCGGGAAATAAGACCATTTTCCGTATTTATGAAAAAGAAACCGGCAAGATGAAAGCCGATCTGATCTGCTTTGCAGACGAAACCATTGATCCATCCAAAGATCTGCTTCTTTTTGATCCCCTGGAAACATGGAAGAAAACCAAGCTGAAAGGCGGCACTTACACCATCCGCGAAATGATGGTTCCGATATTCATAAACGGCGCCTGTGTATATGATTCACCGAGCGTCAAAGAAATCGCCGCATACTGCAAGCAGGAAAAAGACACACTTTGGGACGAGACCAAACGACTCTTTAATCCTCACAAGGTTTATGTCGATCTCTCTGACCGTCTCTACGCAGTCAAGAAAGAACTGCTTGATAAGATGAGTATGACTGATTAATCAGTCATGCTCACACAAATAACTTACTTTTCAAAGGAGTGAACATATCATGAAAATTATCGTATTAGCAGGAGGTCTCAGCACAGAACGTGACGTATCCTTATCTTCCGGCGCCAGCATCTGCCGCACTCTCCGCGAACGTGGACACAAAGCAATCCTTCTCGATGTATTTCTGGGACTCCCGGATGCACCGGAAAATCTGGAAGAAGTGTTTGACTTTCCGAACGGCAACATGGGAATTGCTGAAAATATCGGAACTACCGAGCCTGATCTCGAAGCCGTAAAGGCTTCCCGTGAAGATAAATCAGACTGTTTCCTTGGACCGAATGTCATTGAGCTCTGTCGTATGGCAGATATTTCTTTTCTCGGGCTTCACGGCGGTTACGGTGAGGACGGACGTCTGCAGGCTGCATTCGACATCCTTGGCATCCGTTATACCGGTCCGGATTCTCTGGGAAATGCACTCGCCATGGATAAAAGCGTAACGAAACAGATTTTCCAGCTGAATCACATCCCGACTCCGGAAGGAACCTGGCTGTATAAGAAATCCAAAGATAAACCGTTATCCGAATTCGGGCTCTCTCTTCCGGTTGTTGTAAAACCGTGTTCCGGCGGTTCAAGTATCGGTGTTTATATTTGCCGTACCGAAGAAGAATACCGCGAAGCAATTGAGAAGTCTTTCCTCACGGAAACCTGTGTGATTATTGAGAAATATATTCGCGGACGTGAATTTGCATGCGGAATCATTGACGGCAAAGCACTTCCTGTTATTGAAATCATTCCGAAGAGCGGATTTTTTGACTATGCAAATAAATACCAGGCAGGCGGCTCAGAAGAAATCTGTCCGGCCAATATTCCGGAAGAAATTGCCGCTAAAATGATGAAAGCAACCGAGCGCGCATTCAGGGCACTGAAGCTGAGAGTTTATTCCCGTGCCGACTTCCTGTTGGATGATGACGGCAATATCTATTGTCTGGAAGTAAACACTCTTCCGGGTATGACATCTGCCAGCCTTCTTCCGAAAGAAGCAGCTGCAGTCGGAATCAGCTATGGAGAACTCTGTGAAATGATCATTGAAAAATCTCTGGATGCCAGATACCGCTAATTGAGAGGATATTCATTATGAAACATATGACAATACAGAACATTATAGGTGCATGTCAAGGTACATTCTATGGTGATACCGCACTTCTCGACAAAGAGATCACCGGTGTCGCCATCGACAGCCGTAAAATCGAACCGGGATATCTGTTTGTTCCGATTAAAGGTGCAAAGGTAGACGGACATACCTTTATTCCACAGGTAATGGAAAAAGGAGCTCTAGTAACACTTTCCGAACAGCCCTTCTGTGGAAACGATTATCCATATATTATTGTATCATCCTGCGAACAGGCACTGAAGGATATCGCTGCATTTTACCGCAATGCTCTCGACATCAAAGTCGTGGGAATTACAGGAAGTGTCGGCAAGACCAGCACGAAAGAAACAATTGCCTCTGTACTTTCACAGAAATATAATGTTCTGAAGACCGAAGGCAATTTTAATAATGAAATCGGTCTTCCGCTTACCATTTTCAATATCCGCGAAGAACACGAGGTTGCTGTTCTGGAAATGGGGATCGATCATTTCGGCGAGATGCACCGTCTCGCATCGATCAGCCAGCCGGATATCTGTGTCATCACCAACATCGGACTGGCACACATGGAAAATCTGGGCAGCCGTGACGGAATTCTGAAAGCCAAGACCGAAGTATTCGACCATTTGAAGCCAAACGCTACTGTTATTTTAAACGGTGACGACGATAAACTCTGCACCGTTTCATCCGTCCAGGGAAAATCTCCTGTTTTCTTCGGCTTATCACAGGAGCGCGATGCTTATGCCGATGAGATTGATAATCAGGGGCTTCACGGTATTAATTGTACCTTACATTTATCAGCCGGTTCCATCCGTGTACATATCCCGGTTCCGGGCGAACACATGATATACAACGCACTGGCCGGTGCCTGCACAGGACTTGCACTTGGACTAACGCCGGAAGAAATCAAAGCCGGAATTGAGTCTTTAAAGACCATTTCCGGAAGAACCAACCTGATAGAGACCGATTCCCTGCTTATCATTGATGACTGCTATAATGCGAATCCAATCTCCATGAAAAACTCACTTGACGTACTTGCAACCGCCTCCGGAAGAAAAGTTGCCATCATGGGTGATATGTTTGAACTGGGTCCAAACGAATGCGAACTTCACTACAACACCGGTTCCTACGCCGCAGAAAAACAGATTGATATCATCTGCTGTATCGGCGAGCTTTCCCGTCATGCTTACAGTGGCGCAAAGGCACATGCTACACAAAGTATCGTACTCTATTTTGAAACACGGCAGGAGTTCCTCGAAAAGATCCAGAATGTCATTCAAAAAGGGGACGCGATTCTTGTAAAAGCATCTCACAGCATGGAATTTCCGGAAATCGTTTCGGCACTGAAAGAAATGAAGTTGAGGTAAAATAATGAATTATCAGATTCTTGTACTTGATTTGGACGGAACTCTGACCAACTCAGAGAAAAAAATCACCCCGCCAACACTTGAGGCATTGATTCGAATTCAGGAAAATGGGAAAAAAGTTGTCCTGGCATCGGGACGCCCTACCTGTGGAGTAGAACCGCTCGCCAGAGAGCTGCATCTAGAGCGCTATGGAAGTTATATTCTTTCCTTTAACGGCGCCCGGATCACAGATTGCCGCTCCGGACAAATAATTTATAACAGAACTCTGCCTGCAGATTCCATCCGCCCGATTTACGAAATCGCGTCGAAATATCCGGTGGATATTCTTGCATATGGTCCTTCCGAACTGATTTCCGGGCTTCAGATTAATCAATACGCAGAACTGGAGTCACGAATCAA
>JAXFTO010000128.1:0-2068 GCA_034176745.1 Bariatricus sp.
GTACTATCCCGTTAATGATGAGAAAAACAGTGCATTGTACCAAAAATACAGAGAACTGGCCGATAAAGAGGGGAAAGTCATTTTTGGTGGCCGACTTGGTGAGTATAAGTACTACGATATGGATGCTGTAATAGCGTCCGCGCTGGATTGTGCTGAAAAAGAAATCGGTGAAAGGGCTTAACTAGAGAAAATGGAAGAATCATTTGTAAGAGGGTAGAATAACTGTAATTTCCAAAGGAGAATAGGAACAAATGAAGAAAATAGCAATTGTCACAATTGAATCGCCCAATTACGGTAATCGCCTTCAGAACTATGCATTGCAGCAGGTTTTACTTTCAATGGGATATTCTGTGAAAACCTTACACAGGGTACACCAGCCAAAAGGAATGATGGCATCTGTAAGACGGTGCTTTCAGGAAATATTGCAGACGAAAGCCGCAAAATTTCGCCACTTTGATTCTAATATAGACTTCTCGGAAATAACAATTGGACGAGATGATTATCCAGAGGACCTGCGGGAGAGGTTTGACTACTTTATATCTGGAAGTGACCAGGTATGGAATCCTCATTATTATTTTGCGGCAGGCAACTGTGATTTCCTTAGCTTCGCGGAACCGAATCAGAGGATATCCTATGGGGCAAGCTTTGGAGTCAGTATAATTCCGGAGGATAAAAAAACTGTTTTTGCCAGGTACCTGAATGATTTTAAGGCGATTTCTGTTCGAGAACATCAGGGAGCAGAAATTGTGCGGGAGCTTACTGGCAGAGATGCAGAAGTTGTTCTGGACCCAACATTGCTGCTTAGCCAGGATGCTTGGCGTAGGGTTATGCGAAAAACAAGAGAAGCTCCGGCGGGGAATTATGCACTGGTCTACGCTCTGAGAGAAAAGAATCAGAGATTTCTGGACAAGATGGAATCTCTTTCGAAAGATTACCAAATCCTTGATGCTTGCGCCTTGCAAACAAACGGTAGGGCGCTTCCTATTGGCCCAGCAGAGTTCTTGTATCTGATTCAAAACGCATCAATCATTCTAACTGACTCGTTCCATGCATCTGTTTTTTCAATTATCTTTCAGAAGCCTTTTATAACATTCAACCGCACAGGGCTGGAAATAAATTCTCGAATTGAAACACTGGCTCAGATGGCTGGAATGGAGCAATGCATGAATCAATTTGGCGACTTGGTCTGTGAAGAAAGCCAAAACTTTGAGATGACGGAGGAACTGCTTGAAAATGAAAAGGAAAAATCCATCGCATTTCTTCGTCGGGCTTTAAATACCCAGGAATAAGAGGAATTCACATTGGCAAAAATTGAACGAGTAAACAATGCTGCAAGAAATATTTTTTTTGGAGTCATTTTGAGGGCATATCAGATTATTGTTCCTTTCTTGATGCGAACAGCCATGATTTATTTGATGGGCGCTCAGTATCTTGGATTGAACAGCCTGTTCACATCAGTCCTTCAAGTGTTAAACCTTGCGGAACTGGGTGTGGGGTCTGCGATGGTTTATAGTATGTATAAACCTATTGCGGATGATGATGAGACTACCATCTGTGCGCTCATGAAGCTCTACAGAACGTATTATAGAGTAATTGGTTTGGTTATAGCTGTTGTCGGATGCGCTTTGACTCCATTTATTCCATATTTGATTAAAAGTGATGTTCCCGTCGGCATTAACATATACATTCTCTATTTATTGAACTTGGGCGCAACGGTTCTTTCGTATTGGTTGTTTGCATATAAGAATTCCATTCTCCAGGCACACCAGAGGACAGATGTTGTTTCAAAAGTTACACTTATGACAAGTACAGTTCAATACGGATTACAGATTGTGGTGCTGTGGGTTTTCCACAATTACTACCTTTATGTAATTATTGCGCTTGCTACACAGGCGTTGACCAACATCGTGACAGCGATATGTGCGAACAAGCTCTATCCACAGTTCAAGCCAAAGGGAAATGTTGATAAGGTCCAAGTGAAGAGAATTAATCAAAGGATAAGGGATCTATTCACATCCAAAATTGGTAGTATCATCTATGATTCTGCGGACACAATTGTTATATCGGC
>JAXFTO010000129.1:0-7346 GCA_034176745.1 Bariatricus sp.
CTGTTCAGAGCCAAGCAGATTTGTCAAAAAAGAGCGATGAATGCTTGCATTCGTGAGCACTTTTTTGTACAAATCTATTTGGCGGATACGCCACACTGAGGAAACACGAAGTGTTTTCGAGGTTGGCTCTGAACAGTTACGCAAATATGAGTCGATGAGCCTGTCCTTTTGTCAACCATTGAAAGCTTGCAAAAGGTGTAGTATAATTATAAATAGTTTGAGAAAAAAGGGGGAATTGAATATGTGGGAAAAATTAAAAAAACTGTTTGCATACTACAAACCATACAAATTCCTGCTCTTCAGTGATTTGTTTTTCGCGGTAGTAGGTGCCATGGTCACTCTGGCAATCCCATTGATCGTGCGCTATATCACAAATGACGTCGTATATTTCAGTCCGCAGGAAGCGCACCATGCGATTCTGATGCTTGGGATCCTGCTGGTGGTTCTGGTTCTTGTGGAATTTGGATGTAATTATTATATTGCATTTCTTGGACACATGATGGGTGCGAAGATGGAAGCGGATATGAGAAGTGACATTTTTGGACATTATCAGAAGCTGACCTTTGCATTCTACGATAATCAGAAGGTAGGCCATCTGCTTTCTAGAATTACCAGTGATTTGTTTGATATCAGTGAACTTTTGCATCACGGTCCGGAAGATGTTCTGATTTCCGTGATCAAGATTGTGGGATCCTTTGCAATTCTGTTAAATATTAATGCTCGTCTCACTTTGGTTGCATTTGCTTTTGTGCCGTTCATGGTTGTATTTGCAGTGTATTATAATAAGAAAATGAAGCAGGCATTTTCGCAGAACCGTGCCAAGATTGCGGATATCAACAGTCAGATTGAGGACAGCCTTTCCGGAATCCGGGTGGTGAAATCTTTTGCGAATGAAAGAGAAGAACTGAAAAAGTTCAATGTCGGAAATGACAATTTTGTAAAGGCTAAACGTACAAGTTACAAGTATATGGGAATCTATCATTCAGGTCTCAATGCGATGACCACACTCGTGACGGTCGGAATATTGGTGGCCGGAGGAAGCTATCTTGCGTCCGGTACGGTAAATGTGGCGGACCTCATCACGTTTTTACTTTATATCGGTAATTTTACAGAGCCGGTGAAGAAGCTGGTGAATTCAGCGGAGCAGTTCCAGAACGGGTATACAGGATTTGAACGCTTCCTTGAAATTATGTCAATCGCACCGGATATCACCGATAAGCCGGATGCCATCGATGTGGAAAGTCTTGACGGGGAGATTGAGTTCAGTGATGTTTCCTTCCATTATGAGGACAATAAGGATAAAGTGTTAAATCACATCAATCTGAAAGTGAAAAGCGGACAGTACATGGCGCTTGTCGGTCCATCCGGTGTTGGTAAGACAACGCTTTGCAGCTTGATTCCGCGTTTCTATGAGGTCTCAGAAGGGGCGATTCTGATTGATGGAATCGATATCCGTGATATGAGGCTTGCGGATCTGAGAAATAATATCGGTATTGTCCAGCAGGATGTATATCTGTTTGCAGGCACCATTATGGATAATATCCGTTATGGAAAGCCGGATGCTGCAGATGAAGAGGTTGTGATGGCGGCAAAGCGCGCAAATGCACACGAATTTATCATGGCATTTCCTGATGGATATGATACCGATATCGGACAGAGAGGCGTGAAGCTTTCGGGAGGTCAGAAGCAGAGACTTTCCATTGCAAGAGTTTTCCTTAAGAATCCGCCGATTCTGATTTTTGATGAGGCAACTTCGGCTCTTGATAATGAGAGTGAAAAGGTTGTACAGAAGTCTCTGGAAGAGCTGGCGAAGAACAGAACCACATTTGTCATCGCACACAGACTTACGACCATTCGAAATGCCGAACGAATCCTGGTACTTACGGAGAATGGAATCGAAGAAGAGGGAAGTCATGAGGAGCTTCTGGCGAAAAAGGGCGTCTATGAAGCGCTTTATCATATGCATTTTCAGAGCTGATGTGATGAAAAGCCTTAAAAGGAATGCAGCATCACATAAGAGCCGGCGGATAAAAGAAAGATAAGGAGAAAACGATGCACAGCAGATTTCAGATTACAGAGTATTGTCATCATTTTTTAAAGGAGTATATTCAGGAAAATGATTGCTGCGTTGACGCAACGGCAGGGAACGGAAATGATACGGAATTTCTATGCCAAATGGTTGGTGAAGGCGGAAAGGTCTATGCTTTCGACGTGCAGGAAGAGGCGCTAAAGAACACCAGGGAGCGTTTGCAAAGGGAAGGACTGGAAAAGAGGACGGTCCTGATCCATGATGGTCATGAAAAATTGCTTGATTACGTGAAGGAAGAAATTGCTGCGGTGGTGTTTAATTTCGGATATCTTCCGGGTGGAGATCACAGAATCTCGACGAAGGCTGAAACCAGTATCAGAGCGGTAGAACAGGGGCTTTCGCTTTTGAAAAAAGGAGGAGTTATGAGTCTTTGTATCTACAGTGGCGGGGATACCGGATATGAGGAGAAACATGCACTTCTTTCTTATCTGCAGGGGCTGGATTCAAAGAAATGGCTGGTTCTTGTGCACAGCTTTTATAACCGGAAAAATGACCCGCCCCTTCCGGTATTTATCATCCGTCTTCGATAATACGGCTTGTTCATTGAAAAATGCAATAAAATAGCGAAAAAGGATGAATTTTGTGCTATACTGTTACGGAATCATTCAAAAGAAGGAGTAGTATACTTAATTTATGATAGAAGTAGAATTTAGAAGACCAGATCTTTCAGACCAGGAATTGATTTCCCGGTATTTTCACAAGTATCCAAGCAGAAGCTGCGACAGGACATTTGCAAACGTATATTTATGGGCAAAGCATTATAATGTGGAGTTTGCAGAGTATAAGAATACACTTCTGTTCAGGGATAACAGTGCCGGTTATGGATATGCCTTTCCGGCAGGAGAAGACGAGGCGGTAAGAAGCGTGATTCCTGAGCTTATAATGCAGGCCAGGGAAGATGGAGAAAGATTTTGTCTTTACGGAATTACGAAAGAGAATTTCGAGAAACTGGAAGCCTGGTTTCCGGGAGAATTTGAGTGTGAATTTAACAGGGATGAAGCGGATTACGTCTATGAGGCAGAGAAGCTTGCAACTTTATCTGGTAAGAAGCTTCACAGCAAACGGAATCATATCAATAAATTCCGACAGGTTCACGAGGGAGAATGGAGTTATGAGACTCTCACCCGGGACAATGTGGAAGAGTGCTTCCAGATGGCGCTCAAGTGGCGTTGCCAGAATGGATGTGATGAGGATGAAGAGAAGAATGCTGAGATGTGTGTGACGCTGAATTCGCTCCGCCTTTTTGAAGAGCTGTCCCTTGTGGGCGGAATTTTAAGAGTAGACGGCGAGATTGTTGCTTTTACTTTGGGAGAACCGGTGAATGATGATACTTTTGTCGTTCACATCGAGAAAGCCTATGCGGATGTGGAAGGTTCTTATACTATGATCAATCAGCAGTTCGTGGAGCATGAACTGCTTGGAAACTATCGTTACGTGAACCGGGAAGATGATGTGGGACTGGAAGGCTTAAGAAAAGCCAAGCTTTCATACAAACCGATTTTTATGGTAGACAAAGGATATGTTACATTAAAGTCAAAAGACGAGGCATAGGAAAGAGAGAAGCAAAATGATATCTAAGAAAATGGAAGGCATGGTTGCGAACAGTTCGGCAATCCGTGCAATGTTTGAAGAAGGAAACCGCCTGGCAAAGATTTATGGACCTGAAAATGTATATGATTTCAGTCTTGGAAATCCGAATGTACCGGCTCCGCAGGCAGTAAAGACAGCAATCATTGATCTTTTAAACGAAGAGGATTCTCTGGTACTGCATGGATATACGAACAGTAATGCAGGCTATGAAGATGTGCGTCAGGCTGTGGCCGATTCCCTGAACGAGCGTTTTGGGACAGCATTTGGAGCAAGAAATATTACGATGACAGTTGGAGCTGCAGGAGGTCTGAATGTCATTTTGAAGACACTTCTGAATCCCGGAGATGAAGTGATCGTATTTGCACCGTATTTTGGAGAATACAGAAGTTACGTAAATAACTTTGACGGCGTGATCGTGGAAATTTCACCGAATACCGAGACATTCCAGCCGAAACTGGATGAATTTGAGCAGAAGATTACGGCAAAGACGAAAGTGGTTATCGTCAATACACCTAATAACCCGACAGGTGTTGTATATTCAGAGGAGACGATCAAGAAGCTTGCGGAAATTATGGAAGCAAAGCAGAAAGAGTTCGGAACCGACATTTTCCTGATTTCAGACGAACCTTATCGTGAACTCGCCTATGACGGAGTGGAAGTCCCGTATCTGACAAAATATTATGCAAATACAATCGTGGGATATTCTTACAGTAAATCCTTATCACTTCCGGGAGAGCGTATCGGATATCTTGTCATTCCGGATGAAGTGACAGACAGTGAGACGGTAATTGCGGCGGCAAATGTGGCAAACCGTATCCTTGGTTTCGTGAATGCCCCGACTCTTCAGCAGAAAATCGTAAAGAAATGTCTGAACGAGAAGACAGATATTTCTTATTATAACAGAAACCGTGAGACGCTTTATAACGGCCTTAAGGATTGTGGATTTGAATGTATTAAACCGCAGGGAGCATTTTACCTGTTCGTCAAATCACCGATTACAGATGAAAAAGAGTTCTGTCGGACGGCGAAGAAATATAATATTCTGATCGTTCCTGGCAGCTCCTTTGGATGTCCGGGATACGTTCGTATGGCATACTGTGTTGCATATGAGACAATTGTGAACTCACTTCCGAAATTTAAAGAACTTGCAAAAGAATACGAGAAATAAGACAGAATGGATGAGACTATGAAAGCATTTGAAAAAAATATCCGAAAGGTAGAACCTTATGTACCGGGTGAGCAGCCACAGAATAAGGTGATCAAATTAAATACGAATGAGAATCCCTATCCACCGGCTCCCGGAGTGGTCGGTGCGATGAAGGAGCTGGAACAGCATGTGGATATGCTTCGACTGTATCCTGACCCTACATCCGATATGCTGGTGAGTGCGCTGGCGGATTATTATCATGTGGGAAAGGATCAGGTTTTTGTGGGAGTTGGCTCCGATGATGTTCTCTCCATGTGCTTCCTTACTTTTTTCAATTCGGAAAAACCGATATTTTTCCCTGATATTACCTATTCTTTTTATAAAGTGTGGGCGGATCTTTACCGGATTCCTTATGAGTGTAAGCCGGTGGATGAAAACTTCCGGATTGTAAAAGAAGATTATTACGGAGAAAATGGAGGGGTGATCTTCCCAAATCCGAATGCTCCTACATCCATTTATGAGAATCTGGAGTTTGTGGAAGACATTATTAAACATAATCAGGATGTTATTGTGATTGTAGATGAGGCTTACATTGATTTTGCCGGTGAGTCTGTACTGGCGCTTCTGGACAAATATGAGAATCTGATCGTCACACAGACATTTTCAAAAGCACGCTCTATGGCGGGAATGCGAATCGGATATGCAATTGCAAGTCCGCTTTTGATCAAATACCTGAATGATGCTAAATATTCATTCAATTCTTACACGATGAATAAGACCTCTCTGGTTTACGGTGTGGAAGCGGTAAAGGATAAGGAATATTTTGAAGAGACTGTTAATAAGATTGTGGAAACGAGAAAGTGGGCTGCAGAAGAATTTAAAAAGCTCGGGTTTGTTTTTCCGGAACCTTCTGCGAACTTTGTATTTGTATCGCATCCGGAATATGATGCGAAGGAATTGTTTGAAGCGCTGCGTGAGAATGGTATTTATGTCCGTTACTGGGGCAGCAGCCGGATAGAGCAATACCTGCGCGTGACGATCGGAACAAGAGAAGAGATGGAGGCATTTTTTGCTTTCCTTAGGAAGTATATGAATAAATGATAGGAGATAATATATGGTAGAAACTTTAGTACAGTGGTTTGTGACGAATCTGGGGGGAAAAGCGGCAAAGGAACTGATTGTTTTTATAATTTCCATGGTGCCGATACTGGAACTTAGAGGTGGTCTTCTGGCGGCAGGACCTGCGTTTCTGGATATTCCGATCGGAAGAGCGATTCCGATCTGTATCATTGGAAACCTGCTTCCGATTCCGTTTATCTTACTTCTTATCAGACCGATTTTTGCATGGCTTCGCAAGACAAGGCTGTTCAGACCGATGGTCGAGAAGCTGGAAGCAAAAGCGATGAGTAAGAAAGACAGAATTGAGAAATATGAGTTCTGGGGGCTGGTATTTTTTGTTGGAATCCCACTTCCGGGAACGGGAGCGTGGACAGGATCTCTGATAGCGTCATTACTTGGAATCGACTGGAAGAAAGCGTTTCTGGCTGTAGTGATCGGAGTATGCATGGCATCCGTGATCATGTATTTCTTGTCTTATGTATTGATTGGCGGTATATTTGCTTTATAAAAGAGCGGCGGAGCGTAGGCTCTGCCGCTTTTGATGTCAGTAAAAGATAAGTTTTTGAGTGCATAATAACGGAGGGAAAATATTGAAATGTAGAAAAAATGGTGGCTAGGTTAACTGACCACCGTTTGTTTTCAAGAATAAATCCTCACCCTAAGCGGAATTCCCATCTCATCTGCCAGTTTCTGGCTTTCGGCGATTTCTTCTTCACTCAGAATACTGACCACGCTGAACTGTACTTTTTCAAACAACTTCTTTGATTTTTCTGCGAAAGCAAGCATATCTTTAAATGCATCTTCAAAGCACGGACGAGTCACTTCCTGATATCTGGCCGCGTTCGGAGCATTCAGGCTAATGGAAACGGCGTCAATGTATTTTGCCATTTCTTCTGCGATCGGCTTCTTATTAAAGAGTTCTCCGAGTCCGTTTGTATTAATGCGAAGTTTGATATCCGGATATTTTTCTTTCATATATTTCGCTGACGCGAGGAGATTCTCATATGCACAGGTCGGTTCTCCGTAACCGCAGAAGACGGCTTCCTTGTGCTCTGCAAAATCAAAGGAATCAATTGCCTTTTTAATCTCATCCCAGGATGGATTGTGGTCATGCCACAGACCGTCGGCATCGCCTAAAGAATCCTTCTCATCTCGAATACAGAAAATACATTTACAGGTACATCTGTTTGTAATATTAAAGTAAACATTATTCTTATAGGTATAAATAATATCTGACATTTCAATCTCCTTAGATTCCAAATTTATCTTGAAAGAAGATAAGACTCCCACCTCTATAGGTGGTGAGTTGTGACAAATATGTCTTGGTGGGAGTCCAATCTCCTTCCAAGATAAAGCCTCCGGCGGATTGCAGAGGTGCGCAGATGTATTGTGTCATGCAAA
>JAXFTO010000130.1:0-11157 GCA_034176745.1 Bariatricus sp.
AAGGATAAAGTCTTAAAGCCGGGAGACCTTGAGTCTTCCGGTGATTTATTATATAATGATGTCAGGATTTCGGGAGCGTGTAACGTGGAGAAATCCGTAAGCATCATGGAATGAATGAAAATAATACATCGGGGGAAATGACATGAAAAGAATGCTTATAGTGGATGATGAAAGAATCGAAAGGGACGGAATTAAGATGCTTCTTAAAAATATCTGTTCTGATATGGAAGTTCTGGAGGCGGCAAACGGCAAAGCGGCACTCCAGATTTTGAAAGAGAGAAAAATCGATTTTCTGATGACGGATATTAAGATGCCGTTTATGACAGGATTGGAACTGATCAAAGAAGTGCGGGAAATGAATTCGGAGATACAGATTGCCATTTTCAGTGGATTCGGCGAATTTGCCTATGCCAGAGAGGCGATAAAGTACGGGGTGACAGATTACATATTAAAACCGGTGGATCCGAAGGAATTTAAAGCTACGATTGAGCAGATGATCCTGAGAAATGAATATAAAGAAAAGGAAAAAGAAGAGAAAAAAAGTGATCATAATTTCAGAAAATGGTATCTCCTTCAGCGGTATCTGTTGACAGGGAATGAAGAATATGTGGACATGATTCTGAAAACGGACAAAGAACGTGGAGAAAATGATGTGGTAAGGATCCAGAACCTGATGCTTTTGGAAGGCGGAGAGACATTTTTTGAAGATCATGGAATAGAGGTCGTTAGGGGGCTTGAAAAGCAGTTCGGGCGGAGAATTGATTATTTGAATTTGAATGAAAACCAGATTTTGCTGATATTCTATCAGAGTGCATCGGATAATTATGCAAGGATTGCAAAAGATGTGCAGAAATATATAGCAGAGAGTTTTGATACAGAATGTTTTATTGCAGTGAGTCATAAGTTCGATGGTGTGAAGCAGTGCTATAAAGCTTACCAGGAAGTGGAGCTCCTTCTGGAGAATAAGTTCTATCGGACTGATACGAAGATATTCCTCACGGGAGAAGAGATGGAACAGGATCGGACAGAATATGCCCGCGGTGAATACCAGAAGCGCTTGAAAGAAGATATCAGACTTAAGGATTTTGCACATTTATGGGCAGATTATCGTATGCTTCAGGGAATTATCTATCAGAAAAGGATGGATTCTCAGATGTATGTGAAATTTATGTTCTCAGAAGTTGTAAAAGAACTTTACGAAGCAATGGATATGGTGGAAAGTCCTAAGATGCAGAAAATGATTGAAGATATTTACCAATCCGGCAGCCTGAACGATATCTGCTCATATGTAGAATCGGCGATAAAGGAATTTGAAGAGCAGAATGAAACGTCAGAAGAAGGTGCAAGGAATGATATCGAGCAAGTAAGAAAGTATATCATGAATCACTTAGAAGAAAATCTCAGTATAGACCGGCTTGCAGGACAGGTGTATCTATCACCGGGATATTTAAGTTATATGTTTAAAAAGGAAACAGGGATGAACCTGAGCAGATATATTAAAGAGTGCCGTATGGAGAAGGCGAAAGAGCTGCTTAAGGAGACGAATATGAAGATTGTGCAGATTGGAAAAGAAGTTGGCTTTTCGAATGTTTCATATTTTTGCCAGAGTTTCCGTGAATATTGCGGAGTGAGTCCTGAAAAATACCGGAAAGGCGAAACCGAGGATGAAGAGATTGGTTAGAAAATGGAAAAAGTGGTTTAGTCATCTGAAATACAGGGAAAAGTTAAAAATAATACTCGAATTTGTCGGACTCTTCCCGATTATTATTCTAGGATGTTTTACGCTTTTTAGTTTTCGTAATATCCTGTCTGAAAAGGAATATGATACGATGCGGGTCTCATTGAATCAGACTTGTTCGTCAATTGAAAAGCAGAGTGATATTTATAAAAATCTTGAGAATTATATTGTATATGATAAGAGTCTGCGATCCATTCTGAGCAAAGAGCAGGAGGCAAATTATGATTCTTACCAGAATTATGTAGATATTGTTGATCCACTTTTGAATACACCGAAGTTTTATCATGATGGGATCAACCGGGTGACGATTTATGCCGAGTCCATCGTAGTACCGCATGATACGACGCTTGCACCGTTAAAAGAGATTGAGGACAAAGAGTGGTTTGATGACCTTCAGGAAACAGAAGAATCTATCTGGATCTGGCCTGACAAAAACAGGGATGAAATTCTTCTGATCCGGAAGTTCCCGGGGATGGATGAACAAGAGGCATATCTTGGAATTTACTGCAATATGGATGATTTCATAGAGCCACTTCAATATTTTGAAAGAGTCGGAGCTGGAATCTTCATGTTTGATGAAGAAGGAAGTGCTTTGTTTTCGAAGGATGAAGTCGGAATTGTGAATGTCAGTCGATTAGATGACATGGATAAGGATGCCTACCAGTATGTCGGACGTAAAATAGAAGATATGCCTATTAGTGTGGGAATCTTTATGTATAAAGGAACGATTTATTCAAGTTATTACAGGATGCTCTGGCAGGTGTTTCTCGTACTTTTATGTAGCGTGCTTGTTATTATATTGAGTAGTTATTATATGAGCAGGATCGCTGTAAGAAGAATTGAAAAACTGACAGAAAGTGTGAATCAGATCGAAGTGGACACAATGAAAGTTGAACTGGAAGATGATTCGCCTGATGAGATTGGAATCTTAATTCGAAGTTTCCGGAAAATGATCGCGCAGATTCAGTCCTTGATCAAAGAAGTGTACCAGAGTAAGATAAAACAGCAGAATCTGGAGATGAAAGCGCTTCAGGCACAGATCAACCCACATTTCTTGTATAACACGTTGTCACTTATTAACTGGAAGGCGATCACTGCCGGTGAAGAGGATATCAGTACGATCACGCTGGCACTTTCAGATTTCTATCGTACAACCTTAAGCAAAGGAAAAAGTTTTATTACTACAGAAGATGAGATGAAAAATATTCGGTCTTATCTCAATATACAATTGATTATGCATGACAATGAGTTTCAGGTTCAGTATGATATCGATCCTGATGCGGCGGGATATTATGTGCCGAAATTATTGCTGCAGCCACTTGTGGAAAATGCGCTGGAGCATGGGCTTGATGTAAAAGAAGAAGGAAATAAAGAACTTCTTATTACATGTCATCTGGATGAAAAGAATGTATTATTTACGGTTCAGGATAATGGTGTGGGAATGGATAATGTCACGATTTCCAAACTGATCAAAACGCATTCAACGGGATATGGAGTAAACAACGTGAATGACAGGCTTGTACTTCTGTATGGAGAAGAGTATATGCTTCATATAGAAAGCCGGTTGGGAGTGGGAACCAAGGTAAGTATCCGCATTCCGAAGACAACCAGAATACCGGAGGAAGAAAGAGATGAAAAGGGATAGTATTGAAAAAGTTTTGCGGGTGGGGGTACTCTGCACTTTTACTCTTCTTTTATACATCAGCTGCAAAATGATGGGGACAACGAGTGAAGAAATAGAGATAAATGTGGATAACCCCGGGAATCTGGAAGCTGCGTGGCAGGAAGCGGAGACTACAGCTTTGGGAAAATATCCTGAACTTATAACTTATACGCTTGGAAAAGTGATAGGTGATCATAATTCCAACATGCCGGAAGGAGATACTTACGAGGATAATAACTATACGCGGTATCTGCGGGAACTTCTCAATGTTCAGAATGTGGATGTGATGGAAGGTGTGAATCACACCCAGTACACGCAACTCCTTCAGATGAGTATTTCTGAGAACGAGCTTCCCGATATTATGGTAGTTACGGACCAGCAGCTTCTTGATGAACTGGTTGCAAATGATATGATCGAAGATCTCACAGAGGTATATGAAAACTGCACCAGTGACAGAGTAAAAGAGATGTACGAAAGCTACGGTGAGGATAAACTGGGAGCCGTTACTTATGATGGAAAACTGATGGCAATGCCGGAGACGGAAGTCTATACGGGACCGGCACTTTTATGGCTGCGAAAAGACTGGATCGACAGTCTTGGGCTTGAAGAACCGGAAACACTGGATGAAGCGAGAGAAATCATCCGTAAATTCGTGGAAATGAATCCGGGAAACTGTTCGGAAGGAAATGTAGGACTTGCTTTTGACTCGTCTATTATCGGACAATCGGATCAATGCTTTTCTCTGGATCCTGTTTTTGACAGCTATCATGCATATCCGGGAAAATGGATTATTGGTGAAGATGGGAAGATGGTATACGGAACTGTAACGGAACAAACTAAGACTGCACTGGCAAGACTTACCCAGGATTATCAGGACGGAATCCTTGATAAATCATTTATGCTCAGTAACGCATCAAATCTTTCCGCACTTTTGGAAACGGACAGGTGCGGAGCTTTCTTCGGATGGTGGTGGGCGCCGAATAACCCTCTTGCAGGAATTTATAGTAAGGATGCCGAGTGGAAGCCGTATCTTTTTACAACCGATGAAAATGAAGTGAAGACAACGCTTTCCTATGGAAGAGATTACTGTGTCGTAGCCAGGAAAGGATTTGAACACCCGGAAATTATCCCGAAGATTCTGACCGCTTTGTTTGACTATGCAAGATATGAAGGAAGAGCAGAAGCGGAAGAAGTCGGAGAGTATCTTGGGAAGAATGTTGATCCGACTGCAACGCCGTTTATTATTAATCTGGATTACAGTGATGCGATCTTCAGAACAACGAATCACATCAGGCAGACAATGGATGGGATAAGACTATATGGGCATATGACCGTTCTGGAGCAGGGATACTATAACAGCTGTGTCAGCTATCTTCATTCGCAGGAACCAACTGCCTGGCAGTGGGCGGCGTATGCATCGAGAATCACGGCGGTATCCACTCTGGAAGAGGCGAAGATTACATATGTAAATGAAGGATATACGCAGCAATTTGATAATCTGACAACGACTACACTTGAAGATCTCACTATGAAGGCATTTATTATGATCATAACGGGAGAAAAGCCAATCGAATACTTTGACACCTTTGTAGAAGAGTGGTATGAAAATGGTGGAGAAGAGTTGACACGTCAGGCAAATGAGCTGGCATTTGGACAGGAGTAATAGAATGGCACCTAAAAAAGATAGAAAACGGAAGTTTATCAATGGAATCTGTATTTTGATTTATTTGTCCGGAGTCTTGTTCTTTGCACTGCCGGATCTCAGAGGAATTGCAAATCAGATTGCAAACTTTCAAGTAGCAAACGAATTCAAAAAAGAAGTGTCCAAATTAGAAACAACTCAGAAAGAAGATTCTTCTGCCGCAAAGAATGAAACGGATCATAACGCAGATCTGGATGCACTGCTTCTTAAGATGCAGGAATATAACCAGCTTATTTATGTAAATGGGCAAAGCGAGCTGAAGGATCCCTGGTCTTATGAGCAGTCGGCACTGGATTTGGAAGAATACGGTGTCGCAGAAGATGTGATTGGAATCATTACCATTCCGAAGATGGATATTGAAGTTCCTATCTATCAGGGTGCAACGACCGGAAACATGGATAAGGGGGCTGTTCTTCTGGGGCAGACCTCATTTCCAATCGAAGGAACCAACAGCAACAGCGTGATTGCTGCCCATCGCGGATGGCGTGGAAATAAACTGTTCCGTGAAATAGAAAAACTGGAACCGGGAGATACTCTGACGATTCAGAATTACTGGGAGATGCTGACATATAAGGTGAGCGACATCCGGATCATCATGCCGGATGATATCGATGCAGTTCTAATTCAGCCCGGGAAAAATATGGTCACGCTTCTTACCTGTCATCCGTACACGAAGACGGATAGAAGATACGCAGTTTTTTGTGAAAAGATGGAGGAAGAAATACCGGAAAGTGGGAATCAGGATAAGGATGGACAGACAGAGGGAGAACAGGATGCGTCGGAAAATGCTGAAAATGCACAGCAGGTCAGAGAGCAGGCAGAAGCAGAGGATAGCGCACTGATTCGTCGTGACAAGATCGGGCGGGCAGTCGGTTACATAGCTGCAGCAGTGCTTGGAATTATGATTTTCAGTGTGATTAGGAAAAAAGAATAGAAATGTAGACAAAAGGAATCCCATCACTTATGGCAGTTTAAGTGATGGGATTCTTTTAAGCTATTTTATAAAAATGATAAGGAGGAACTTATCTGTTTTTATTCTTCATTAAAAGGAGCGTGAAGATTACTGCTGCACTGAGTAGAAGAGTAATACTAAGTGCGAAATACGGAGCGTTATCACCGGTCTTTACAGCCCCTGTCTGCTGGTTAGTGCCAGAAGGCTTGGTAGTGTCTTTCTCAGTGTCCGGTTTGGAAGCATCATTGCCGGAATCCGGATTTGATGGTTTGTCGTTCTCGCTCGGAGTTTCCGGATCCTCTATATCTGTAGAAGGGTTATCACTACGCTTAGCGATAATGTAAGATGCATCATAAGCCGGTGCAAGTGCATCCATATCTACAGAAACGGTCACTGCTTTTCCTTCTTCCACAAGGATGATACCGCCAAGTGCAGGAAGAACTACGGTGAGATCACCGTTTTCATCTGCTGTGTAATCTGTACCGGTAATTAAATCTGTAAATGTGTTTCCATTTACATTCAGGTCTTTTACATTCAGTACAAATTCTTTAGTGTCATTTGCATTGTTTGCTAATACAATGAGTGCGTCAGCATCATCGCTTCGTACATAAGCCATTACATTTTCGTCGTTTGTACCGACTGCTTCGACAGAACCGGTGCGAAGAGCGCTGTACTGATTACGGATTGCAGCAAGTTTCGCATACCAGCTTACAGTAGCTTCATCACCCTTACCCCAGGTAAATGCACGGCGATCATCCGGATCATCGGCACCAACCATACCGATCTCATCACCGTAGTAGATCGTCGGAGCACCTGCGTAAGTGAACTGCAGGAATGCAACCAGTTTCTGGCGGGCTTTTGCAGTGTCGCTGGTTCCCTCAAAGGTCGGGAATGCGCTTGCGGCATCTTTCTGCGCACGGTCATCACCGATGCCGTCCAGATAAGAGAGAAGACGGCTTGTATCGTGAGAAGCAACCAGGTTCATCATTGCATAGAAGGCTTCTTCCGGATAACGTTCACGAAGCTTTTCCAGTGTGTTGGTGGTATCCTCTGCGGAGGTTCCCATTGCATAGTTCGTGACTGCGCCGCGGAATACATAGTTCATAACAGAGTCATACATATCGCCCATCAGATACTTGCTTGCGTCAGTCCAGATCTCACCGATGATTACGGCATCACTGTTCAGCGCTTTCACAGAGTCACGGAAATTCTGCCATGTCTCGTCAGAAACTTCATTTGCCACATCCAGACGCCATCCATCGTTTCCTTTGCTGATCCAGTATTCGGTCACACTGTCGCCGTTTTCATTGTGCACGATTTCTTCTGCCCAGTTTCCGGTTCTGAACTCGGAACCGTCTGTAGATTTGATAACCGGCATGTTATCATAGCCCCACCAACCATCATAGCTGTAGACCGGTTTTCCGGCGCGAAGGCCGACGGTATCAACGGCATTGACTCCGTCATGATCTACTAACTGAGAATTGTAAACGTCAAACCACTCGGTGTAGGAGAAGTCTGTGATGTTATACTCAGATGCAAAATAATCTTTTGCGGCAGCTTTTGCCTCTTCAAGCTCTCCGCCATTTTCATTCATGCAGTCATATACATATGCCCAGAACGGATAAGCACCGACTTTTTCACTGCTTCCCAGATAGCGGTAGTAGCGGTCAAAGTAAACGGAATCATCGGACACGTGGTTAAATACACCATCAAGGACGATCTTCATTCCGTTTGCTTCGGCTACATTTACCAGCTCTGTGAAATCACCCTCAGCACCAAGGATCGGGTCGATCTTCTTGTAGTCGCTTGTGTCATAGCGGTGATTTGAAATAGAAGCAAATACCGGATTCAGGTAGATCACATTAACTCCGAGAGCCTTTAGGTAATCGATCCTGTCGATGATACCCTGGAGGTCACCGCCATAAATCTCATTGCCCCATGCCTGATCGCCGTAATAAGCGCCGTAAGACTTGTAGGTCTCTTCATCCAGAAGAGCTTCCTGCTCCGGATTCTCAGGGAGCATGTACCAGTCGGTCACATATTCATAATTCAGAGCACCACGGGCAACCTTTACAGCCTGATTGTTGCTCTCGTCACCATCGTAGAAACGATCCGGGAAAATCTGGTAAACGACTGCATTCTTCATCCAGTCCGGTGTCTCAAATCCGTCCTCGTATACGATCAGATCGTAGTACATCTTTAAGTTTGCAAGGTCTGTTGCCTCACCGGTTCCGTAGTAGCCGTCATCATCCGTGTAAACGATGCCGTTTCCGTCAGCATTCTTTACAACGAAGTAATACTTGTATTCTCCGATGGTATCAAAAGAAGTCGTAACGCGGAATGTTTTCTCGTTGCTCTTTGTTTTTACTTCTTCCATCGGAATGGTTTTCTGTGCTTTTCCTTTGAATACGAGAAGAACTTCTTCGGCATCGTCTCCTGTGGTAATGGAGAAGGTCACATCTTCGTTGGTTGCCACTGCACCGAATGGGCTCTTGTAAGAGGAAGCCTTGGAATCGAAGAAAATACCGTCCTTTACGGCTGTACCTGCGTTGTGATAGTAAATGCCGGTAGCCGGGTCACACATAAATGTAACTTCTTTGTCTTCGCTTAAAGTAAATTCATCAATCGGATAATCGCATCCATCGTAGCTGAGCTTCAGATCCGAATAGGTTCCCGCTGCAAGCGGAAGCGTTACAGAGTAGATACCTGTCAGCATTTCATCTGTCAATTTTGTTCCATCCGGGATACCGGTACCGGAAAGTGTGATATCGGTCATCACATAGTCGATTGAGCACACAGAGCGGTGTGAAAAATCATTATACAGAACGGAAACTTCCTCCATCAGTTCAGAAATCTGAACGGAAATATTCGCTCCGCCTGCTTTGCCGTCATCACCGTAGTTCTCATTCCAGCTTCCCATGGCAATTTTATATTCATAATTTGCCGCCGGAACATTTTCAAAAATCTTCTGGTAGAGACCATTTCCAAGATAGGTCATCTCATTGGAGGTCGGATCCCAGCTCGGTCCCGGGAAGGTTCCGGGTACGCATACGAGACGTCCTGTAAAGGCATCACGTGTATAGTTGGAGTATTCTGCATCACCAATGGTCACTGACGGGGTGGAGCTATCCAGAGTTCTGGTTCCGTTGATGTCGTAGTAGTAAACGATATCAAGGGCATCATCGCCAAGAAAAATGTCAGAAGTCTGGTAGCTTCCGTCAGATGCTGCTTTGGTCGCTGCACTTTGAAGCGCATCTGTTCCGTTTGCCTCTACATCTGCTTTGCTTCCATAATAAAGGGTAACGTCAGAACCCTCGTCGGCAAGCGCAATGAAACGGGTCGTACCGTTGGCATTATTTACGACTTTCATTTCGGCTGGTGCTGCTTCCATTCCAAGAAGCTGTCCGACTTCGGAAGCGTTATTCACACTGTCGTAGAGATAACCGGTTTCGGTGTTATAAAGGAAGACTACATGAGTATCTTCGGTCAGTACGAAAGAACGGTTTCCGGATTCTTTCTCGTACCATTTTACAGTATCACCGTACTCGAATGTACATTTGTAATTGTAAGTACCTGCGCCAAAATCCTTTTGGTAACGGAAAAGGGTGTTACTAAGCTGAGTGAATTCATATCCGTCCACTGCGGTATTCCAGTTGTCGTCGCTTCCGGCCTCACGTGCATCACCGATCAGGTTGATGATGGAATCAAGAGCAGGCCAGGTGTTGGAGCCGTCATTCTGGGCAGTCTCAAAATCCGGTGTGTTCTCACTGTCATACAGCTTCTCACCAAGACGGTCAACCAGAACCGTCAGATGATTGGTGCCTGCCGGGATCGTCAGAGCCACATTGCTGGCGCCGCCGCCGCTTCCAACGCCGATACTGTAATCCCAGCTGTCGTTAAAAGCTACTTTGTATCCACCATCTGCCAGCTCGAGATCTTCTTCCAGTGTTTTAAATAAGAAGGTTCTCTTGTAGAGACCGCCGCCCACATAGTCAAGCTCTGCATTCTCATCTGCAGGAGACCAGGATGCGATCGCGTAGCTGTTCCCGGCTTCGTCTACAAAGTCGAGTCCGGCAAAATTACCAACGATTGCAGCCGGTTCCACAGATGCGATTTCCAGCTTGCCATCTGTCACGCGCAGTACTTTGTGCTCGCCTGCAGCTACCGTTCCGGATGCGGTCACTTCGGTTTCTTTGCCGTTTACATAGAGCACAGCATCAAGATCACCGGTCTGAGTGACAGGAGCTTCGAATACACCATTCGCATAGACATCCATGGTCAGAAGTTCGCCACCGACCTTGACCTGTACCAGATCACCGGCTTTGATAGAAGCACCCTTGGAAACATCTTCCGGTTCTTCTGGATCCTCCGGCTCTTCCGGGAGCGTCCCGTCCCAGTTCTCTTCATCAGTTACTGTCTCGCCGACACACCAGAGTTCTCCGGCGTCTTCAAAACCTGCATTTGACAAGTCACTTGTCTGTGACCCGGCATTGTTGTTGAAGATAAAGTTCACACTGTCTGATGTCAGATCCTTAAGTACCAGATCATACCATCCCTCATGTCCTTCAGTAGCTGAAAGCTTCGTTCCCGGCCAGTCACCGAGCCACTTGGTATCACCCGTCCATGAATAACCATAGACCTCGGCCCAATCCCCCGGGTTGTTGTAATGCACCGTCAGATCATGCGGCTCTGTCTCAGCGGCAAATACATTGGATGAACTCAGATTGCCTGCTGCAAGTAAGAGCACCATGACCAGCGTCAGAATCAGACTTACAGAACGCCTGAAACGACTTGGTTTGTGATGTAATGATTTCATTTTCTTCTACCTCCTTTTTTCTGTTTTCGTGCAAGATGCTAAAATGCACCACAATAAAATCATCCTCATAATTCTATAGGATTACAAAAATCCGGTATATATATTTTTTTGAAGAAACATATAGGGATTTCAAGAAGGTAAAAATATTTATCTTGAAAGAAGATAAGACTCCCACCTCTATAGGTGGTGAGTTGTGACAAATATGTCTTGGTGGGAGTCCAATCTCCTTCCAAGATAAAGCCTCCGGCGGATTGCAGAGGTGCGCAGATGTATTGTGTCATGCAAA
>JAXFTO010000131.1:0-9296 GCA_034176745.1 Bariatricus sp.
GCAGGTTTTGTATCTGCTGATACATCATATAGGATTTGCCACATCTTCTGATACCGACAAAGCAATAGTTTATATTTTCTTCCAAAGGATAATGTCTGGCAATTAATGGATTGTTTAAGTAAATATCCTTCTGATCAACCATGATCTGTTTCAGAGTATCTCTATTCATAATCGAACCTCCAATCTATAAAACAATTATATATTAAAAACGTTCTGTACACAAGACAGAAATAAAACTATTTTGTTTTGCGGAATGACATGCAGATAGTATATGCAGAAAGGTTTCATTTAATAATATAAGAAAAGTTTCCTCACAGGCAACTTTTGTTGCCGGATGGGGCGCTGATACTTCCGGTTATTCCCGATAGAATAATACTTGTCAAGGACAACAAGACAAGCAATAACCGGTTAAAGCTTGGTCGAACATCAAAGCAAAGGAGTAAGAGATGAGCGGCGGAGCAAATATAGTAGAGCAGTACGCCGGAGCTGATGTTCCGGCAAGGATAGAGCTTCTTATTAAATACTATCCAAACTTTATTCGCCTGGTGGAAGGCTATGAGCAGAGCTTAAGCTTCATTATCAAAGAAGAAAAAGCTTATGCAAGAAAAAGTGTCATGGGAGATCTTGGTGTGAGAGTACAGACCTCCGGAACCGGTGACCCAACAGCCAAGGCAGCTATTGAAAATGTTATGATCATGGAGGCAATTCAAAAGGGGAATCTGGAAAGTGTCACTTCGGAGCTGGATGAGCAGGTGGTAATGTGTTATAGAGAATGTACAATTTATTTGAGGTCGCAATTTGCGACCTCAAACACAGAAACAGAAAATGCATCTTCAAAAGGAGGACGCAGATATTTACCATATGCCTTCACAGAGCAGGGGAATAGCAATGTTGTCAGCAGTCCTAAGGAGTGACGAAGCTATTCAGGTAAGTGTAAATATTATAAATACTTTTGTGAAAATGCGTCGTTTTATTGCTGAAAATGCGTTGATGTTTGATAAACTAAACAGTTTGGAACTAAAGCAATTAGAGTATCATTATTCAATTAATAAGGATAAGTTGGATGATTATTAGGATGAGATTTTAGACTATGAGAGAAATGGGCTTGAAGCGGCACGTTCCTGGCAAGGCTATCCTTATGCAAGGGAAACGCAAATAGCAATTCAAAAAGAGAAGCACCGGCATATATAGCAAGAAAAAGTCCTGGTGTAAGAAAGTCATGACAAAGGAAAATAGTTCGATTATATAGATGATAGCAACTGCCAGTTGCTTTTCGTAATCTAATTTATCATGTATGATATATGTATGGAGGAGGTGGCAACTATGGAAACAAAAAATATTATACTAAAACTTAGAACTCAAAGAGGAATGTCACAAGATGAGTTAGCTGATAAAATAATGGTGACAAGGCAAGCAGTGTCTCGTTGGGAAAATGGAGATACAGTTCCGAATACTGAAACACTTAAGCTTTTATCTAAAGAATTTGATGTTTCAATAAATACTCTTTTGGGAGAACCAAGAAAGTTGATTTGTCAGTGCTGTGGAATGCCGATTAATGATGATTCCATATTGGGGCGCGACAAGGACGGTTCATTGAATGAGGAATATTGTAAGTGGTGTTATGCAGATGGTACTTACACATATAACGATATGGACGAATTGATTGATGTGTGTGTAAAGAATATGGTAAATGAAGAGTTTACTGAAGAACAGGCACGTACTTATATGAAGGAACTGCTTCCCAAATTAGACTACTGGAAAAGGTATGATGAACTTAGTGACAACGGACAGTTTGAGGAGTTTAAAAAGCAGTTGATAAAGGAAGTCAATGATCTACAGATAGACGGGCTTCCAAGGGTAGATAGCTTAAACGCACTTGTCGGTAAATATGTGAATTTGGAGTATACGCTGCCAAATGGGGAAAAGGTGAAATTCCTGGATGATCAGAAAACATATTTAGGAAATCAATTAGAATCAGAATTTGGTGGAGAAAGGTGCTTTGGCATTTTAGCAAATATGGATTTTATCATGGTATGTACCTATGAGGAAAACGGGGAAAATCCAGAATTAGTTCTATACAAAAAAAGATAATGAGATAAAAACGACCATTTACTACGCTAGAATAGAGAATGGTCGTTTTTATATGGATTATTGCAGCAATCCCGTTTATAATATTATTATAAATATTCAGAGTGTGAAAGGAAGAAGAAAAAATGTTAGAAATAGGAATAGCAGCTCCGAATTTTACCCTTCCGGATCAAAATGGGGAAAAACACAGTTTAAAGGATTACAGAGGGAAAAAAGTAATCTTATATTTTTATCCAAAAGATAATACCCCCGGTTGCACGAAGCAGGCCTGTGGATATTCTGTGCTCCTGCCTCAGATTGAAGAAAAAGGAGCTGTAGTGCTTGGCATTAGTAAGGATTCCGTGGCAAGTCATAAACGATTCGAGGACAAGCAGAATCTGTCAATTACGATTCTTTCAGATCCCGAGCGCCAGGTGATCGAAGCGTATGACGTATGGAAGGAGAAGAAGAATTATGGAAAAGTCTCCATGGGCGTGGTGCGTACAACGTATCTGATTGATGAAAACGGAACGATCATTATGGCAAATGATAAGGTGAAAGCAGCTGAGGACCCGGAGAAAATGCTGGGTGTATTAAGCGAATAAATATAGCAAGAATTCTAAAAAGTGTAGGAGGATGAAAGTATGAGTGAAAATTTAGTTATCGGGATTGCAGGTGGCTCGGGAAGCGGAAAAACCACATTGACAAATCAGATTGCAGCCAAATTTGCGGAGAGCGTAACGATCATCAAGCATGACAATTACTATAAAGCGCATGATGACATGGATTACGATGAAAGAACCCGTTTGAATTATGATCATCCGAATGCATTTGACACAGAGCTGATGATCGAGCATTTGAAAGCGCTTAAAAGAGGAGAAAGTATCGAATGTCCACTTTATGATTATACCATTCATAACCGCAGCAAGGATACGATCAGGATTGTGCCGAACAGGGTCATTATTGTGGAAGGAATCCTGATTTTTGAAAATAAAGAATTATGTGAACTGATGGATATGCGTATTTTCATTGATACGGATGCGGACCTTAGAATCATCCGAAGAATCCAGAGAGATGTTATGGAGCGCGCAAGAAGTCTGGAGTCGGTGATCAATCAGTATACTGCGACGGTGAAACCGATGCATGAGCAGTACGTAGAGCCGAGTAAGAAGAATGCAAATGTGATCGTACCGGAAGGCGGATATAATCAGGCGGCGATGGAAATGATCTTTAGTCATATAAAGTCCCATTTGCAGTCATAGAAGTTTGCACTTGTGGACAAAAAGCATTGCTACCCGTTTGGGAAAATGATAAAATGAAAATACCTGTTCGGGTGATCAAATTACAAAATAATAGATAAAAAGCGGGAGGATAAAAGAATGAATATTAGAAAAAGCAAAGAAGCTGCAACACTTACCATTGCACTGGAAGGAAGACTGGATACTACGACAGCACCACTTCTGGATGGAGAACTTAAAGATTCTCTTGCAGACATTACAGAACTGATTTTAGATTTTGAAAAACTGGAATACATTTCTTCGGCAGGACTTCGTGTTCTTCTCATTGCTCAGAAAGCGATGAATAAGCAGGGAAGCATGGTGATAAAGAATGTGAATGATGTCATCATGGAAGTATTTGAAGTGACCGGATTTTCAGATATTTTAACGATCGAATAAGGGAACCGGTCAGAGAGTACATAAAAGGAGGTGCCGGGATGAACGCGAGTGGGACAGCGAAAGAGATAACGGTTGAAGCGAAAGTGGAAAATCTTGAGAAAATAACATCGTTTGTGGAAGAAGCATTAGAGGAAATCGGCTGTCCGATGAAAGTGCAGATACAGATGAATGTTGCCATTGATGAGATTTTCAGCAATATCTGCTATTATGCTTATCAGCCGGGCACAGGAGATGCGACGATTTTGCTGGATATATCAGAGAATCCGACGCAAGTGACGGTTACCTTTATCGATCAGGGCATTCCTTATGATCCGCTAAAGCAGGAGGAACCGGACACAACCCTTTCTGCTGATGAGAGAACGATAGGCGGACTTGGAATTTTTATGGTAAAGAAGAGTATGGATGAGCTCTCATACGAATACAAAGACGGAAAGAATATCCTTAACATGAAGAAAAATCTTTAGACAAACGGAGCTTTTTCAAAAAGGAGGAAGTTTAACATGGGCAATGTTACGATTACAAAAGAGAACGATAAATGTGTGTTGCATTTAAGTGGAAGAATCGACTCTTCTAATGCGCCGCAGGTGGAAGAAGAAGTCACGAAGATCGCAAAAGAAGAGGCGGTCATGATCGATCTTGAGAATCTGGAATACATTTCCAGCGCCGGACTTCGCGTCATCTTAAGACTTCGTAAGAATCATCCGGAACTGGAGCTTAAAAATGCATCCACAGAAGTATATGAGATTCTTGATATGACCGGATTTACTTCCATGATGCCGGTAGCCCGTGCGTACCGCCGCGTGTCGGTAGAAGGATGCGAAGTCATCGGACAGGGCGCAAACGGCAAAGTGTACCGTCTGGATCCGGATACGGTAGTAAAAGTATATCTGAATCCGGATTCGCTGGAAGATATTGAACATGAACGTGACGTTGCGCGTAAGGCACTGGTGCTTGGAATTCCGACCGCGATTTCCTACGATGTGGTGAAAGTGGACGATCATTACGCATCCATGTTTGAACTTCTGAATGCAAAGTCATTTTCCAAGCTTCTGGCAGCTCATCCGGAAAATCTGGATGAATATGCCCAAATGTATATCGATTTGTTGAAACTGATCCATTCCACGGAAGTTCCGGAAGGCCAACTTCCGGATCAGCGCGAGATTGCGATTGAATGGGTAGAATTTTTGGAAGATTATCTTCCGAAAGAGGTATATGATAAATTACATAAATTGATTCTGGAAATTCCGCACGATGATCACATGATCCATGGCGATTATCATACGAAAAATATCATGCTCCAGAATAATGAAGTTATTCTGATCGATATGGATACCCTGGCAATCGGTCATCCGGTTCTGGAGCTTGGTTCTATGTATAACGCATATCTTGGATTTAGTATGGATGATCATGACAACATCCTTTCTTTCCTCGGATTCCCGTACGAGACAGGAGAAGCGTTCTGGAAGAAGAGCCTTGAGCTTTATTATGGAACAGACGATGAGAAACTGCTGAAAGAGAAAGAAAATAAAGCCAAAGTTGTAGGTCTCATCCGGTTGATGCGCCGCAGCATCCGCAGAAACGGGAAACCGGAATGCATCAGGATGTACAAGAATGAACTTTGCAAATTGGCAGAACAGGTGGATACACTTTTATAATGAATAAGAATGTAATTTTTAGAAATCCGGATCTGCATATGCATACTGCTTATTCAGACGGTACGGATACACCGGCTGCTTTACTCAAGAAAGTAAGGGCTGCAGGCATTGACCTTTTTGCAATTACCGATCATGATTCCTGTGATGGATGCAGGGAAATGGAAAAAGCACTTACACCGGAGGATCCAAAATTCATTTACGGAGTAGAATTTTCCTGCCGGGATGAGAAAGGTAAATATCACATCCTCGGATATGGATATGATCCGGATAAATCCTCCATTCGCGAAGCAGTCCGGCTTACCCATGAAGTGCGGATGGATAAAGCGAAAAACAGGCTTCGCTTTCTGGAAGAGAATTATGGCTTTGTATTTTCAGAAGAAGAACAAAGAGAGTTTTTGGCGTTGGAGAATCCGGGGAAACCACATCTGGCAAAGATGATGCTTGCACGAGGGTATGTCAAAGAAAAATCGGATGCATTTAAAATTCTGGACGGATATCATGGAAAAGAGAGATACCTTTCCCCGGAAGAGGCCATTGACGCGATCCTATTTGCTGACGGGATTCCGGTACTCGCTCACGGAATTCTGGCAGATGGATCGAAGCTTCTCACAGAGGAAGAGACCGGGGAGCGCATTGAACGCCTGAAAGCAAATGGACTCATGGGACTAGAATGCTACTATTCAAGATTTACAGAAGAACAAAAAAATGTTATGCTGAACTTTGCGGAAACTTATAATTTATTTGTAACCGCAGGAAGCGATTATCATGGCGCAAATAAGAAGGTAAAACTGGGAGATACGAATCAGCCATTACCGCAGAGGATGGAAAGATTTTACAAAGCACTCTCAAGATTACTATAGCTTCACAGAATAAAACATGAGGAAAGAGGAAGCGGATGACAATTCAGGAATGCTATCAGGAAATAGGCGGAAATTACGAAAGTGTTTTAAAAAGATTCATGAGCCCGAACCTTGTTAAGAAATTTATCGGTAAATTTCTGGATGACGGAAGTTACGATGCACTGTGCAAAGAAATGGATGCAGGGAACCGCGAGGAAGCCTTCCGTGCGGCACACACCCTGAAAGGCGTGTGCCAGAACTTAGGACTTGGAAGACTTTCTGTTTCTTCCGGTCTGATTACAGATATCCTTCGTGTACCGCAGGATATCATCCCGGAAGAAGCAGTTGTTCTTATGGAAACTGTAAAAAATGATTATCGGAAAACCGTAGATGCAATCAGAACTTATTTAGAATCTGAAGCTTAAGAGTGCTTTCCGATATGATAATCCCGTCTCAGTGCAGCCATCAGATATCTGGTTGCAACATCTACAATTAAGAATCCAATGGCAATTGCCAGACAGGTGGAAAGTAATGCATTTGTCTGCGCAGTTGCCATTTCCTTATTTCCGGTCACGTAACCGGACATCATATAGTACAGAGAAGATCCCGGTATCAAAGGCAGTACGGATGCGGTAAGAAAAATGGTGGAAGGTGCCTTGTTGATCCTGGCCATCGTAAATGCGTAGAAACCTACGAATACCGCAGCGATCAGTGTGGCCACAAACACATTCGGATTAAAGTGGTATACAAGAAGGTAGATTCCCCAGGTGAGAAAAGCTCCGACACTGGAGAAAAGCACCTGCCGCCCGCGGATCTTAAAGCATAGAGCAAAACCGGTACAGCCGATCGTACAGGAAATCAATTGAACCAGGACATTGCGGTTCAGTGCTGCGCCCTCCAGAGAAAACTCGTGCATCAGAAGCATCGCAAGAGCGATTCCAAACACAATACCCGCCGCGCCAAGCAGCGAATTCATAATATTGATAAGTCCCGAAATAAAATCCCTCTGAAGAAGATCCCGGATACCGTTCGTCGTAGCAAGGGCACTGATCAGCATCATCACGATCCCAAGAATGATCCTCTCAGGATGAAGTCCGATACCTGCGCGGACGAGCAGAATGATCAGCACTTCCGACAGAAAAGAAAGTAGCATATTATAAATAAGAAGATTGCTTTCTCTTTTACTCAGCCATTTGCTGGCAAATGTAAACGTGACGGAAGCAATGGCAGCTGCGATTGCATCCAGGAATCCGCATCCAAAGAACACGGCAAATCCAATCCCGCCCATAAGTGTCGCAATAAACTGTACGACAGGATGCTGAGGCTTCTGATTAATTGCGGTCAGATATTTTTGGTGCAGTTCCTTATCATCAGGAGTGTGTTCGCAGACATATCTTGATAAATCATTCAGATGATGAAGAAGATGAAAGTCCGTACTTACCGTCTCAATATGCCGAATCTGCGTAAGTATTTCTCCATCAGGCGTTTCAATCGTAATCTGTATGTTGCTCGGAATGACAAAAACATCGTATTTAATAAAACCGTAGCTCTTGCACATACGGTAAAGACTGTCTTCAATTCGGAAATTCTCCGCACCGCTCTTTAACATCGATTCCCCGATGTCGAGAATTCCCTGCAAAATTCTGGTGTAGTTCATGTGTTGATCCTCATAGTTCTTATCTTTGTTTGGTTCTAGTATACTTGCGAAAAAAGATAATTACAATAATAGAGTGTCAGATTGATTCGATATTTTTCTGGTAAAAAAAGTATGATAAAAGTATAATGTAAGCAAAAGTGTATCAGTGGTAATTTATCGAGTGGAGAAGAAAATGAACAGAGAAGAGTTTTTAAAAGCGATGCGGTATGTAAGGGGAGATACAGACAATGCACTTTCTGCTGTGGCAGAAGAGACTTATATCCATGCAGAATTAGCAGAGAAATTTGCGGGAGAGCGCTACGGCGTCCGACTGTTCGGAAGGATATATAAACAGCGGGAATCCTCTGCAAAATGGGCGGTTCTTTTGCACCCGAACCAGTTAAATGGCAGCATTATCGCCAATAACATCGGTTACATATATTATGAACTTGGTTATAATATTCTGGCTCCTGACCTGCGCGGATTTGGAAAAAGTGAAGGCCGTGTGGCGATGGGATGTCTGGAGAGTATGGATGTATATGACTGGCTGCAGAAAATCAATGCAGACTATCACGCAGAGCAGATTGTTGTGCATGGTTTATCCCTGGGTGGGGCTGCAGTGAATTATCTTTCCGGCCTGGACTCGTTTTTGGAAAATGGGCCGGTAAAGGTGGAAAAGGTGAAATCACTTCCTGAGCTTCATGTCACAGGACTTATCGTTGACAGCAGTTATGTAGATATGAAACAATTCGCGAACAAAGCATTTTTAATCTGGAGCGGAACCGGACTTACGAAGGAGAATTTTGATTATTACAGCAGCTCAGAAGAAAGCCTTCGTCATGCAAAAGTTCCGATGATGATTATACATGGGAAGAAAGATTACTTTGTGAGGATGAAAAATGCAGATCGGATTGAATCATGTCTGAGTGTTCCCTGCCTGAGATGGAATGTAGAAAAAGAAGGGCATGTATTTGTGCTTCAGGGGAGAAAGGTAGAAGAATATAAGAAAGAAATTGTTGGGTTTTTAGGAGAATGACGGGTGACTGGGGAAACGATTGCACTTTTGGTGAGAAATCTGGTTTTTCTGTGCTGTTTAGTAAAACTATCAATGTCAGATTTCAAAGAATACAAGATTCCGGATCATTGTCTGGTTATATCAGCAGTGGCGTGGATAATGGCCATTCCATTCGTATTTCATTTTTATGACGGATGGAGCGGCATTTTCTCTCATTTGATGGCGGCAGTGATATACGGAAGCGGCATATTTCTGATTGCAGTTCTCATGGAACATATATTGAAGAGAGATAGTCTCGGTGGCGGTGATATCAAACTAATTGCAGTTATGGGATTATATCTGGGGATGGATGAAACACTGTATGCGATGCTTGGTGCGTGTATCCTGACTTTAGCTGTAATGCTATGG
>JAXFTO010000132.1:0-2587 GCA_034176745.1 Bariatricus sp.
GAAAATGAAGTGGCGTGCAACTATAAAAGAGGTCAGTTCGGCGATTGTGAATGATGATTTTGAAAAGATAATCGGGGATATTCTGGCTATTGAAGAATTTGGATATAACAAAGGAAGCGAGACATTCAGCGCAAGGCTGAAAGAACGGACGAAAATCGCACTGGAAATTGCAGGACAGGAATACGAAGATGAGGAGCAGTTTACAAAGCGGATCTATGACGTGATCGGAACCGGCGTGGAAATCATCGAATCTGTACCCGCGGCGATTGCAGCCGCATATTACGCACAGGATCCGAACCGGTGCGCCCTGCTGTGTGCCAATCTGGGTGGGGATACAGATACCATCGGCGCAATGGCGACTGCAATCTGCGGTGTATTTACCGGAGCAGATGCAATCAAAAAAGAATATATAGAAGTACTAAAAGAACAGAACGATGTAGATTTTGAATATTACATTGATATTTTGGTGGAAGGAAGGGGACGTTTGTCCTGGGGACAGAATTAGTAAAAGATAATGAACGATAATGAAATAAAATGGGACAAACTTTTGCGGATTCATACGATGGGAAGAGATGATTCGAATGCGGATCAGTTTCGATACCCATATGAGCCTACGCCTTATTCTGTATTGGAAAGGCTGGCAAATACCGGGCTGGTCCGAAAGGGGAATACACTTTTGGATTATGGGTGTGGAAAGGGGCGTGTGGACTTTTTCCTTTCTTATCAGACACGATGCCGGTCTATAGGTATTGAATACGACGAACGGATTTACGGGAAGGCCATGGAGAATAAAGCAACAGGAGTTTCTGAAGGCAGAGTTATGTTTGAACTGGCTGATGCAGAAAAGTTCACTGTGCCGGAAGTGGTAGATTGCGTTTACTTTTTCAATCCGTTTTCGTTGGAAATTCTACAAAAAGTAATAGCACGGATTCTGGATTCTTATTATGAAAATATGAGGCCGATTCATCTGTTCTTTTACTATCCCTCGGATGAATATATTTCTTATCTTATGACGGTGGAGAAACTGATGTTTTGGGATGAAATCGACTGTAGGGATTTGTTCCCGGGAAATGATTTACGGGAACGGATTCTTGTTTGGAGAATTGAGTAGATGATTGAAGCCGGAAAGCTGGAGATGGCAGAAGAGGCAGAACCGGATATGCCGATGTACAGAAGGAAACTCAGGAAAAGAATTCAAAATCAGGAGGAAGAGAGATGAACGATTCAATCATAGGAGGAGCAGACGGATCAACTTCTGTGTTTGTGGCCGGACAATTAGGATGGAGTTGGATTAATATTTTTGGATTTATCCTTGTTGTTTTGATGTTGATTCCGAATATTCTCTATGCATTTCGTATTCGGGGGCAGGAGAATAAAGTGACGAATAAAGGAATCAATCTTTTGGAACAGATCGGAAGATATACATCCATGTTTCTGATGGTGTTCAACATCGGAATCGCGGAATTTGGATTTCATTCGGTGGCTGCTTTCCTGGCATATGGAATTGGGAATATTTTGTTACTTGTAATCTATTGGATTCTATGGATTCTTTATTTCAAAGAGCAGAAATTATGGAAGAGCATGGCGCTCGCCGTCATTCCTACCTGTATGTTTTTGTTAAGCGGGATTACGTTAAGGCATATGCTTCTGGTCGTGAGTGCAGTTGTTTTTGGAATCGGCCATATCTATATTACATATCAGAATGCGAAAGAATAGGAAAAAATAAGAAGGAACCGGCGGGTCCTTCTTATTTTTTCTGTACAAACGCAATATATTTTTCCACACTGTCGTTTACATATTTCCCTTTTTTCCATACAAGCCCGATTTCCTGATGGATAGCCGGGGCAACGGGAATACCGACCAGCCCGGGCAGATTTTTCATCAGAGAAGAATAGAGGAATGCTCCGCCCAGATGATTGCTGATAAAGTTCCGGATGGTAAAGAGCTGGCTGGCATGCATGATCACGTTTGGCTTGATTCCGGCACTTTCGAATCGGGAATATAAGGTCGTATTCAAAACAGAGTCCGTATTATAAAGGATCAGCTTTTCGTCTTTCAGCATTTCCAGAGAGACTTCTTTTTCCTTAGCCAGAGGATGTTCCGGAGACACACAGAATACAATCCTGTCAGACAGAAGCTGATAGGAATTCAGCTTATCGATTTCATAAAAATTCATATTTACAAGTGCAAGGTCCAGTGTCTCGTCAAATACCATGTTGGCAGCCCGGATTGAGCCATATTCGAACAGCTCAACAGGAATAGAAGGATATTCTTTTTAAAAAGAGATCAGCATGTCCGGATAGAAGACCGTACTGAGAAGAGGCGGGATTCCGATTCGGATCGGGCTCACCTGCCTGCCGAGGTCGTAAAGTTCCGAGGAGGTCTGATTGATGGTATCAAGTAGTTTGCTCGCTTTCTGGTAGAAAATTTCTCCCTCCTTGGTTAAAGACATATGGTTCTTGGTTCGCGCAAACAGGCTGATAGAGAATTCCTTTTCCAATTCTTTGATTGCGTTTGAAATGGCGGGCTGGGTAACGTAAAGCTTCTGAGCAGCCTGCGTAATACTGTGATAGCGGCATACGGCGCA
>JAXFTO010000133.1:0-34308 GCA_034176745.1 Bariatricus sp.
TGGTTAGTCTGTTCCCACATCCAGCTTCCTTCAGATTCCACCTCACGGCGGACACCCTTGCCTTCGGCTATATCCTTCCCACTGCCGGGCGGATTCGGGACTTTCACCCGCAAGAAACGTGCGCCGCCAGGCGCACCATAATAAAAGACGCGGCACGAATGAAAGCGTGCCACGTCTTTTTACTTTTCCTTAAATCTCACTGTTATTTCAGAATCATCTTTGCAGCGCCACAGATTCCTGCATCATTACCGAGCTGTGCCAGCGCAAACTTTGTATCTTTATTTGCAAAGAATGCTCTCTCTTTGAACGGCCCTTCTATGTAATCAAAGAGAATCTCTCCTGCTTTTGATACACCGCCTCCGATTACAATAACCGTCGGATCACATGCGGCTGCAAAGTTTGCAAGTGCATATCCCAGATATCTTCCAAATTCCCTGGCAACTTCTATTGCAAGACGATCTTCTTTTTTCACTGCATCAAAGACTTCTTTTGCTGAAAGTTCAGCTACATCCCGCAGGATACTTGGTTCCTCATCGTTTGCAAGACGCTTTCTTGCAAGACGTGTAATACCTGTAGCAGATGCATACTGCTCAAGACATCCTCTGTTTCCACAGCCACAAGCTTCCGTCTCTTCATAATTAACACAAATATGACCGATTTCTCCTCCCGCACCATGGCTTCCAATCACGCATTCACCATTGATAATGACTCCACCGCCTACACCGGTTCCAAGAGTCACCATGACCATATTGCGGTGTCCCTGTCCGCCTCCTAGCCACATTTCGCCTAAAGCGGCAACATTTGCATCATTTCCCGTAGCAATACGAAGCCCCGTTAATTCTTCCATCTCACGTCTTACTTCTTTATATCCCCATCCAAGGTTCGCTGTACTTGTTACTACTCCATTTTCCGTAATCGGTGCCGGAATCCCTAGGCCCACTCCAAGAATCTGGTCTTTTTCAAGTCCAAACTCCAGCATTTTTTTATTGATCGCCTTTGTGATATCAGGAAGAACCGATTCCCCCGAATTCTCGCATCTTGTCCCGATTTCCCACTTATCGACCAACTTTCCGTCAAACTGGAACAATCCCATTTTGATCGTAGTTCCTCCGATATCGACTCCAAAACAATAGTTCATTTACTTTTCTCCTTCTTTTTACTTTACCTTTTCTGTAAATTCTCCTGAACACGACGGTATAATTCTTGTGCAGCATTATAACCCATCTGTTTCTGTCTGTGGTTTACCGCGGCAGACTCTACGATAATTGCCAGATTTCTTCCCGGACGAATCGGAATACTGTGGCATACAATATGATTTCCAAGGAATTCTGTATATTCTTCTGTAAGTCCCAGACGATCGTATTCTTTATCCTTATTCCAATCTTCAAGTGTAATTGCCAAATCAATATTCTGCGTCTCTTTTACGCTCTGCACACCAAAAAGTGTCTTCACATCAATGATACCAATACCTCTTAATTCAATAAAGTGTCTTGTGATATTCGGTGCCATACCAACCAATGTGTCATCACTCACTTTATGAATCTCCACAACATCGTCCGTAACAAGACGATGCCCTCTCTTGATCAGCTCTAATGCTGCCTCACTCTTACCGATACCACTCTCACCCATGATCAAAACACCGACACCATATACTTCCACCAGAACACCATGGATGGAAATACAGGGCGCAAGTTCAACATTCAGCCAGCGTATAATCTCCGCTGAAAATGCAGAAGTCTGCTTTCCAGTAATAAATACCGGTGTTCCTGTGGAAATCGCCTTGTCCAGGAATGTCTGATCCGGCATCAGATTACGGCAGAAAATAAAACATGGAACTCCATATGACATTAATGTTTCGTAAATCTTCTCTCTATGTTCCTCAGACAGTGTCTCCAAGTACGTATATTCTACATAACCGATGATCTGCACTCTCTGAGATGCAAAATGATCAAAAAACCCTGCAAGCTGAAGTGCCGGACGGTTGATATCCGGAATCTTTACTTCCCTTTTTGTCAGATCCACATCCGGCGTAAGGTTTTTCAATTTCATTTTTTCAACAATTCTTTGTAACTCAACTCCCATTTTTTCTCTCCTTTTCTTGTTTCATATTTTCCAGGTTTTTCTCCTGATTATTTATATCACCTCTGAAAAAATTGTACACGTTTCGGGCTGATTTTTCATCCATAGAAGGAATTTTTTTCAACTCCTCTATCGTAGCATTTTTGATATCTTCAATCCCTGCATAATTCTTCATGAGTGCTTTTCTTCTAGCCGGCCCGATTCCCGGTATATCATCCAGAATCGAATGTACCTGTCCCTGACCTCTAAGCTTTCTGTGAAATTCGATTGCAAACCGATGCGCTTCATCCTGAATTCTTGTAATCAGGCGGAATGCTTCAGAATTTCGGTCAATCGGAAGTTCTTCGTTATTATAATAAAGTCCCCTTGTCCGGTGGTGGTCATCCTTTACCATACCACAAACCGGTATATTAAGATGCAGCTCATCCAAAACTTCAAGTGCCACATTGACCTGTCCTTTTCCTCCATCCATCAGAATCAGATCCGGAAATACCTGAAAGCTTCCCAGCTCCTTCCCTGATTTCTGCTCTTCAAGTCCATGCAAAAACCGCCTTGTCAGCACTTCTCTCATGCTTGCGTAGTCATCCGACCCCTGCACACCTTTTATTTTAAACTTTCTGTAATCATTTCGCTTTGGTTTTCCTTTTTCATATACAACCATGGACCCCACTGAATCAAATCCATTCGTATTTGATATGTCAAAAGCTTCCATTCGCAAAATCCCCTGCAGCTCCAACAGTTTTTCAATCTCTTTAACTGCCCCTATTGTTCTTCCTTCTTCTTTCTTCAGACGCTCTTTATCCTTACTTAAAACCATCTGGGCATTCTTACCTGCGAGCTCTACCAGTTTCTCTTTTTTCCCCTTCTGTGGTACTCTGAGATGAACCTTATGCCCTCTTTTTTGCCCCAGCCATTGTTCCAATATCTCCTGATCTTCCGGGACCTCCGGAAGCATAAGCTCTCCCGGAATATACGGTGTCGCCGCATAGAACTGCTTAATAAAGCTTGAAAGAATCTCGCTCTCTTCATCACCTTCGACAATCCTAAGATAAAAATGATCTCTCCCAATCAGCCTTCCACTTCTGATAAAGAATACCTGTATTACCGCATCCTCTCTTTCTCTGGCAAGCGCAATGATATCCCTGTCTTCACCACCGGTATTTGTAATCTTCTGCTTCTGAGAAATCTGCTTAATGCTTCCTATCAATTCACGGTATTCAATCGCCTTCTCAAATTCAAGATTCTCCGACGCCTCCATCATCTTCTGCTCCAGTTCAGTAAGCAGTTTATCATAATTTCCATTTAGAAACTTTATAACCTCATCAACAGATTTCCGGTATTCTGCCTGTGAAATATAGCCCTGACAGGGCGCATCACACTGTTTGATATGATGATATAGGCAAGGTCTTTCTTTTCCAATATCTTTCGGAAGGCTCCGGTTGCAGCTTCGCATTCTGTAAATCTTACGCACAAGCTCAATCGTATCCTTCACAGCCGTCACACTGGTGTACGGTCCAAAATATTTCGCCTTATCCTTCTTCATCTGACGGGACATCATAATTCTTGGAAATGCTTCATTTACCGTTACTTTAATAAACGGATATGTCTTATCATCCATCAGCATCGTATTATATTTGGGACGATGCTCTTTGATCAGATTGCATTCCAGCACCAACGCTTCAAGCTCTGAGTCCGTGACGATATACTCAAATCTAGTGATGTGCGTCACCATCTGTTCAATCTTTGCTCCCTTATTCCGGCTGCTCTGAAAATACTGACGCACTCGGTTTTTTAAGCTGATTGCTTTCCCAACGTAAATAATCTCATCCTTTTCATCATGCATCAGATAGACGCCCGGTTTTCCCGGAAGCTTCTTTAATTCTTCTTCTATAATAAATGTCTGATTTTCCATAACCTTATTATACTTTCCTGTCACCTAGAATACAAGGGCATAAAACGACTCTTCCAATATTTACTGTGACAACGAAAAAGCGGTCAGCCTATAAAAAGCTAACCGCCATATTTCCAGAGTTCTTCTATTATCTATTCTTAGGCAGAATAAATCCTTCGTCATCAACCTCAGGCTTATCCTCTGCTTTTTCCTCCTGTTCAAGGAGCTCTTTCTTCTCTTCCTGGTCCAGAATTCCCGTCTTTTCTTCTTTCGCCTCAACCTCTTCGGCAGGTTCCGGAATTCCTTCGCATTTTCTGAAGATCTTCATAAATTCTTTTCCGGTAATCGTCTCTTCCTTAATCAGGAATTCTGCAATCTGATCCATCGTCTCTCTGTGCTCAGATAACAAGCGTTTCGCTTCGGCATATGCACCTTTAAGCATAACCATAACTTCCTGATCGATCTCAGATGCAGTAGCTTCTCCACAGTTCATAACCGGACGACCGTCAAGGTACCGGTTCTGAACGGATTCCAGTCCGATCAGACCGAACTTTTCAGACATACCGTACTGAGTTACCATAGCCCTTGCAATTCGGGTTGCCTGCTCAATATCGTTAGATGCTCCTGTCGTTACCGTATCAAACACAATCTCTTCTGCTGCACGGCCAGCCAGCATTCCAACCAGCATCGCCTCCAGTTCAGCTTTGGTATTGAGGAATTTTTCTTCTTCCGGAGTATGCATTACATATCCCAGCGCTCCCATCGTTCTAGGAACAATCGTAATCTTCTGCACCGGCTCGGCATCCTTCTGAAGCGCACTTACCAGTGCATGTCCTACCTCGTGGTAAGAAACGATCCGGCGTTCTTTCTGGCTCATGATTCTGTCTTTCTTCTCTTTTCCGACAAGAACCACTTCCACAGCCTCGAAAAGGTCTGCCTGGGATACCACCTGACGTCCATTCTTCACCGCGTTGATCGCAGCTTCATTGATCATATTTGCAAGGTCCGAACCTACGGCCCCTGAAGTTGCAAGTGCGATTTCTTCTAAGTTTACCGTCTCATCCATCTTGACATCTTTGGAATGGACTTTAAGGACATCGATACGTCCCTTTAAGTCCGGTTTATCTACGATAATACGACGGTCAAATCGTCCCGGACGAAGCAGCGCCGGATCCAGAATTTCCGGACGGTTTGTCGCTGCAAGAAGAAGCAGACCCTTATTCGTATCAAAACCATCCATCTCCGCAAGGAGCTGATTCAGTGTCTGTTCACGTTCATCATTGCCGCCCAGCTGACTGTCACGGCTCTTACCGATTGCGTCGATCTCATCGATGAAAATAATACATGGCGCCATCTGCTGTGCCTGCTTAAACAGATCACGTACTCTTGATGCACCTACACCAACATACATCTCCACAAATGCGGAACCGGATAATGAAAAGAATGGTACATTCGCTTCCCCTGCAACCGCTTTTGCAAGCAGGGTCTTACCTGTTCCCGGAGGTCCCACGAGAAGAGCACCTTTCGGGAGCTTCGCTCCGATGCCGGTATATTTACCCGGATTATGAAGAAAATCTACAACTTCCTGTAAAGATTCCTTCGCCTCATCCTGTCCGGCAACATCCTTAAATGTGACACCTGTAGACTGCTCCACATACATCTTGGCATTACTCTTACCAATGCCCATTACTCCGCCGCCTTTGGACATTCCGCGCATCAGATAGACGCCCATGCCGATCAGCAAGATAAACGGCAGTATAGTAGCCAGAAGATTCATTATTAGATAAGGTGTGGAATCCGGTATATCCTGATTAAATTCTACTCCGGCTTCTAACAGCTTGGACGGAAGGTCCGGATCATCTACAATTCCGGTATAATATTCCGTCTCAGAAGAAAAGATACTCTTCTTCTCCTCTTCCTGATTCTCCTTGATGGCACCTTCAACAACCCCACTCTCATCCGCTGCCTGATCCTTTTCCTCCGCAATCTCACTTTCACTCTTCGGCGTGATCACGATACGGTCTGATTCGATTACGACCTTCTTAACCTCTCCGTCTTCTACCATCTCAAGAAAACGGTCATAGGAAATTTCTCTGTCACTATCCTCATCGCGCATCTGAGAAAACGAGAAGACCAGAACCGCCACCAGAAGAAGAACAAAGAACAGTATGTTCATCCCCTGTCTGTTATTCTTATTATTGCGATTGCCATTTCTATTGTTAGGGTTATTCCTGTTATTTTGATTATCCATACGTATCCTCCTGTTGTTTATCTCTTCTATTATAAGTAGCTCAAAAACATAAATCAATAAAAAGATTATGAAAAGATTGTAAAAATGTATCCTCATATAGTATACTGTTCATGGAATGTCTAAAATACACGAAGAGAGGGATAGTCACTTATGAAAATCGGATTTAACAACGAAAAATACTTAAAAATGCAGTCTTCACATATTCGTGAACGTATCAATAAATTTGATAATAAACTTTACCTCGAGTTCGGCGGTAAGCTTTTTGATGATTATCATGCTGCCAGAGTTCTCCCCGGATTCATGCCGGACAGCAAACTGAGGCTTCTGAAAGAACTTTCCGACACGGCTGAAATTGTAATCGTAATCAGTGCTGCAGATATTGAAGCAAATAAAGTGCGTGGTGATCTTGGAATCACCTATGACACAGACGTTCTCCGCCTTAAAGATGCCTTCGAAGAAAACGGTCTCTATGTCGGAAGCGTTGTTATCACACAATATTCCGGTCAGAACAGTGCGCATCTGTTCAAAGAACGACTGGAAAAACTTGGTATAAAAGTTTATATTCATTATGTAATTGAAGGCTATCCTTCTAATATACCTCTGATCGTCAGCGATGAGGGTTACGGAAATAATGATTATATCGAAACCACACGCCCACTGGTTGTTATCACAGCACCGGGACCTGGAAGCGGAAAGATGGCAACCTGCCTTTCACAGCTCTACCATGAACACAAACGCGGAGTCCATGCCGGATATGCGAAGTTTGAAACATTCCCGATCTGGAATATCCCGCTGAAGCATCCTGTGAATCTGGCCTATGAAGCTGCAACTGCGGATCTGAACGATGTCAATATGATTGACCCGTTCCACCTGGAAGCTTATGGTGAGACTACAGTAAACTATAACCGCGATGTGGAAATTTTCCCGGTTCTTTCTGCCATCTTTAATCGGATTTATGGAAGTAATCCATATAAATCTCCGACCGATATGGGTGTCAATATGGCCGGTAACTGTATTTGTGATGATGAAGTATGCCGCGAAGCCTCCAAACAGGAGATCATCCGCCGTTATTATCATACAATGGATCGTTTTCTTGCCGGCAGCTGCCCGCGCGATGAAGCATATAAGATCGAACTTTTGATGAATCAGGCGGGTGTTACCACCCACGACCGTAAAGTTGTCGATGCCGCCCTTGATCTGGCCGCTAAGACAGACGGACCTGCTGCCGCCCTGGAGCTTCCTGACGGAAGAATCGTGACCGGTAAGACTTCCAAGCTTCTCGGAGCTTCCGCTGCATTGATTTTAAATGCCTTGAAAGAACTCGCCGGTATTGAACACAATGTACACGTCATTTCACCGGAGGCCATCGAACCAATCCAGAAGGTTAAGACAGAATACCTCGGAAGCCGCAATCCGCGTCTCCATATTGATGAAGTACTGATTGCTCTTTCCATCAGTGCCTCTGCCGACCCGGTTGCCGAACTTGCGCTGAATCAGATTCCGAAGCTGAAAGGCTGCCAGGCCCATACCTCTGTTATGCTGGCAAATGTTGATGTCAGACTGTTCCAGAAGCTTTCGATTCAGACAACTTCTGAGCCAAAATACGAGAAAAAACCAATTTACCAGTAATGCACAGTTTTAGCATGAAAACTTTGTGAAAAATTTTACACCCAATCCTCAAAAAAATGATTGTATTTTCCTGTGGGTTGGGTGTATACTTTTTAAGTATTTTTATTTTACAATTTATATTGCCCGGTTTAATTAAGAATCGGATTTGACGAGGAAGCCAAAGATTTAATCTTATGGTTTTTTTCGCTTTTTTAGGAAAAAATATAAAATATGGTATGAGCAGTATATTATAAGGAGGTTATTATGGCAGTAAAATATGTATTTGTCACCGGAGGCGTCGTATCCGGTCTAGGTAAAGGTATCACAGCAGCATCTCTCGGCCGCCTTTTAAAAGCACGCGGCTATACTGTCACGATGCAGAAGTTTGACCCGTACATTAACATTGATCCGGGTACCATGAATCCGGTACAGCACGGTGAAGTATTTGTTACAGACGATGGTGCGGAAACCGACCTTGATCTTGGTCATTATGAACGTTTTATCGACGAAAGTCTTACCCGTAATTCCAACGTAACAACCGGTAAGATCTACTGGTCTGTTCTTCAAAAAGAACGCCGCGGAGATTTCGGCGGAGGAACCGTGCAGGTAATCCCTCATATTACAAATGAGATTAAAAGCCGTTTTTATAGAAATCCAACTGCAGAAGGAACAGAGATTGCAATCATCGAAGTAGGAGGAACCGTAGGTGACATAGAAAGCCAGCCGTTTTTAGAATCCCTTCGCCAGTTCCAGCATGACATGGGACATGAAAATGTAATCCTGATCCATGTCACACTGATCCCTTATTTGAGAGCTTCTCAGGAAATGAAGACCAAACCGACTCAGGCAAGTGTAAAAGAACTTCAGGGAATGGGCATCCAGCCGGATATCCTCGTCTGCCGTTCCGAGCATCCTCTGGACGATGGAATAAAAGATAAAATTGCGCTGTTCTGTAATGTACCTGCAAGCCATGTTCTTCAGAACCTGGACGTTGAATATCTCTATGAAGCCCCACTTGCAATGGAGGAAGAACATCTCGCATCCGTTGTCTGCGAATCCCTGCACCTTCCGTGTCCGGAACCGGATCTTAAGGATTGGACAGAAATGGTGGACTGTCTGAAGCATCCTACTCAGGAAGTCACAGTAGCGCTTGTCGGAAAATACATTCAGCTCCACGACGCATATATCAGCGTTGTTGAAGCACTGAAGCATGGCGGCATTTACAGTCACACCACTGTCAATATTAAATGGATCGATTCCGAGACTGTAACACCGGAAAACGCAGATTCTATGTTCGGTGACGTAAGTGGAATTCTCGTACCGGGCGGTTTCGGAGACCGCGGCATTGACGGAAAAATTGAAGCGATCAAATATGCCCGTACACATAGAATTCCATTCCTCGGTCTTTGCCTCGGTATGCAGCTTTCTATCGTAGAATTTGCAAGAAATGTCATCGGTTATCATGATGCGCACAGCGTAGAACTGAAGCCGGATACAACCCATCCGGTCATCCATATCATGCCGGACCAGATCGGTGTGGAAAATATCGGCGGAACCTTAAGACTTGGTTCTTATCCTTGTGTATTGGATGAAACCAGCAAGGCTTACACACTTTACGGCAAGAAAGAAATAGCAGAACGTCACCGTCATCGTTACGAAGTCAATAATGATTATCGTGAAGTTCTTGAAAAGAAAGGCATGAAGCTCTCCGGCCTGTCACCTGACGGAAGAATCGTAGAGATGATCGAGATTCCGGATCATCCGTGGTTTATCGGAACACAGGCTCACCCTGAACTGAAATCCCGTCCGAATAAACCGCATCCATTATTTAAAGGTTTCGTGGAAGCTGCTCTTGATTATCAGTCATCTGACCATGAATCTTAAAATTGTATCTAATTTAGTGCTTGAAGTTCCTGCTTCAGGCACTTTTTTTCTTTACCACAGTCTTTCGCTCTGATATACTATTTTTGGGTATTATGAAATGAAGGGGAAATGACCTTCAAATTGTACAAAAGCTTATCTAAAGGAGGAACAAAAACAAATGGGAACCTTCAAACCGATGCTCCTTACAACTTTGAAGAACTATGACCGTTCACAGTTCTTCAAGGATGTAACTGCGGGTATCATCGTAGCGATCATAGCGCTTCCGCTCTCGATCGCACTTGCACTTGCATCCGGTGTCGGACCGGAAGCAGGTATTTTCACCGCTATCGTAGCCGGATTCGTAATCTCTGCACTAGGAGGAAGTGCAGTACAGATTGCCGGACCAACTGCCGCATTTGCCACCATTGTAGCCGGTATTGTAGCAAGAAGCGGAACGGACGGACTTGCCGCTTCCACCATCCTTGCCGGCATCATTCTGGTGATCATGGGGCTTTGCCGCTTCGGCAGTCTGATCAAATTCATTCCATTTACGATCACTACAGGATTTACCGCCGGTATCGCGGTAACGATTGTGATCGGACAGCTTAAGGACTTCTGTGGTCTTACATACCCGGAAGGTGTAAAACCGATTGAAACCATGGAAAAATTAAAGGCATTCATTCAGAATATTTCAACCATTAACTTCCATGCCATCATCGTTGGACTGGTAAGCCTTGCCGTACTTATTATCGCACCGTATTTTGCGAAAAAGATTCCCGGATCACTTATTGCTGTTATCGTAGGGATATTAATGGTTAGATTCTTGCCGCTTAAGGTAAATACCATCGGAGATCTGTACACCATCAGCAACAGTCTTCCGTCTTTCCATATGCCGTCCTTCAGCTTTAAGCTGATTCAAACAGCTCTACCGGATGCATTTACCATCGCAGTACTCGCAGCAATCGAATCTCTGCTCTCCTGCGTGGTTGCCGACGGAATGATCAACAGTAAACACCGATCTAACACCGAACTGATCGCACAGGGAGCCGGAAATATGGCTTCTGCACTCTTCGGCGGAATCCCTGCTACAGGCGCAATCGCAAGAACTGCTGCAAACATCAAAAACGGAGGACGTACTCCGATTGCCGGAATGGTTCACTCCATCACACTGGTTCTCGTACTCGTTGTGCTGATGCCGTTTGCCGGAATGATTCCAATGCCGACCATCGCAGCAATCCTTTTCATCGTAGCATACAACATGTGCCAGTGGAGGCCATTTGTGAGATTAGTAAAGACTGCACCGAAGAGTGATATCGCAGTTCTTGTCATCACATTTATTCTCACGGTTGTCTTTGACCTGGTTGTGGCAATTGAAATTGGTATGCTTCTTGCATGCCTTCTGTTCATCAAACGCATGAGCGATGAAACAAATGTCAGAGGCTGGACTTATGTGGATGATGATACGGCTGAAATCAATCAGCATCTTCGCGTACTCCCCCGAGAGATCAGTGTATATGAACTAAACGGACCTTTATTCTTCGGAGCTGCCGATACCATTGAACAGATCATTGTCCAGAGCCATACTAAGTGTCTTGTTCTTCGTATGCGAAGCGTACCATCATTAGACAGCACCGCAATGAATGCGCTTATTGACCTATGGGAAAAATGTAAAAAAGACAATGTATTCCTCATCTTCTCTCATGTAAATGAGCAGCCGATGAATGCGCTTAAGAAAGCTGGATTGGTAGATATGGCGGGAAAGGAGAATTTCTGCAGTAACATTGAAGAAGCATTAGAGCGCGCAGAAAAACTGATTCAGATTTAAAGATATAAACGTAACTGTGATTTAAGGCGGTGCCCATATGGGCACCGCCTTTTCTTTTTCCTATGCGCATCCTTTCGCTGATTCAAACTGCGAATTGTATAATTCGGCATAGAAACCACCTTTTTCAAGCAGTTCTTCATGTTTTCCCTGTTCGATAATATCTCCGTCTTTCATCACAAGAATCAGATCCGCATCCCGGATCGTTGACAGACGATGCGCGATCACGAAACTGGTTCTTCCCTTCATCAGGTTATCCATCGCTTTTTGAATCTGCACTTCTGTTCTGGTATCTACAGAACTGGTCGCTTCATCAAGAATGAGAATCTTCGGATCAGCCAGAATTGCCCTTGCTATTGTAAGAAGCTGTTTCTGTCCCTGAGACACATTGCTTGCCTCTTCGTTCAGTTCCATCTGATACCCATTCGGTAAGGTCTGTACAAACCGGTGGACATGCGCCGCTTTTGCCGCTTCCACCACTTCTTCGTGTGTAGCATCCAGTTTCCCGTAACGGATATTATCTTCAATCGTTCCGTTGAAAAGCCAGGTATCCTGAAGCACCATGCCGAACATTTCTCTTAACTCACTTCGGTTGAAATTCTTAATGTTATGTCCGTCTACCAGAATCGCACCTTGATTTACATCATAGAAACGCATCAGCAGTTTGATCATCGTCGTCTTTCCGGCACCGGTAGGACCAACGATCGCAATTTTCTGTCCCTGATGGACTTCCGCAGAAAAATCATGGATGATCGTATGATCTTTATTATATCCAAACTGCACATGGTCAAAGATCACATTTCCTTCCAGTCCTTCTACAGATACCGGATTTTCCGCAAACTGATCTTCTTCCTCTTCACCCAGAAATTCAAACACACGCTCGGATGCCGCTGCCGTTGATTGAAGCATATTCGCCACCTGAGCCACCTGCTGGATCGGCTGCGTAAAGGAACGGACATACTGGATAAAGGACTGGATATCTCCTACTTCAATCGTTCCTTTAATCGCCAGATATCCTCCTAAAATCGATACTCCGACATATCCCAGATTTCCAACGAACTGCATGATCGGCATCATCATTCCTGATAGGAACTGTGATTTCCATGCTGACTGATAAAGAATCTCATTGGTTTCATTGAAAGTTTTGATCACATCCTCTTCTTTATTAAAGGCCTTGACGATGTTATGTCCTCCATAGACCTCTTCAACCTGTCCGTTAATATGACCCAAGTACTCCTGCTGGCTTTTGAAGAACTTCTGTGAATGCTTCACAATCGTTGATACCAGAATCATCGAAATCGGAAGAATAAGAATCGCCACTACCGTCATCAGCGGGCTGATACTTAGCATCATGATCAGGACACCGATCAGTGTTGTCACAGAAGTGATAAGCTGCGTTGCACTCTGATTCAGACTCTGACTCAATGTATCCACGTCGTTGGTCACTCTGGAAAGGACTTCTCCGTGTGTAGTCTTGTCAAAATATTTCATCGGCAACCTGTTAATTTTCTCAGAGATTTCTTTTCTCATACGATACGTCATTTTCTGCGAAATACCCGTCATGATAAATCCCTGTAAGAAAGAAAGCAATGCACTTACGGCATATAAACAGAACAATAAAATCAGAATTCTTCCGATTTTTCCGAAATTAATTCCATCTCCTCCTGTAATCTTACTTACCAGGCCATTAAAAATCTCTGTCGTCGCTTTACCAAGTATTTTCGGTCCGATAATATTGAAAATCGTACTTCCCACAGCGAAAAGCGCCACAAAAAAGATTCCTATCTTATAAGCGCTCATATAGCTGATCAGCTTTTTCATCGTTCCTTTGAAATCCTTTGCTTTTTCCGTTGATTTCATCGGTCCATGTCCTCCTGGTCTTGGCATGTTACATCTCCTCCTTTCCCGTTGTTTCCATATCTCTTCTCAGCTCTTCTTTCGAAAGCTGGGAAGAAGCAATCTGATAATAAGCATCACAATTTGCAAGCAGCTCTTTGTGCGTTCCGATTCCTGCAATCTTTCCTTCATCCAGAACGATGATCTGGTCAGCATGCAGAATCGTGCTGATTCTCTGGGCAACAATAATCACGGTACTGTCCTTCGTTTTCTCTTTCAATGCAGCACGAAGGGTAACGTCTGTTTTATAATCCAGCGCTGAAAAACTATCGTCAAAAATAAATACATCCGGTTTCTTTGCAATCGCGCGGGCAATGGAAAGTCTCTGTTTCTGACCTCCGGATACGTTATTTCCTCCCTGAGCGATCGGGCTGTCATACTTCTTCCGCTTTTCTTCGATAAATTCTGTTGCTTGCGCAATGGAAGCCGCCTCTGTCATTTCCTTGTCCGTTCCTTCCGGATTGCCATAGAGAATATTAGACCTTATCGTTCCTGAGAAGAGTACTCCCTTTTGAGGTACATATCCCAGCTTATCACGGAGATCATGCTGGCTCATTTTCCGAATATCCACGCCATCAATCATAATCTTTCCGCCGGTGACATCATAGAACCTCGGAATCAGATTCACCAGTGTGGATTTACCGCATCCTGTACTTCCTATAATGGCTGTTGTCTGGCCCGGTTTTGCTGTGAAATCAATGTCTGAAAGAACATCTTCTTCGGCACCCGGATAGCGGAAATTCACATGTTCAAATACCACTTCTCCTTTATTTTCTTTCGGAAGTGTACTCGGTTCTTCAGGGTCAGAAATCGAAGCTTTGCTTGTGAGGATTTCGTCCACACGGTCTGCAGAAACAGCCGCTCTTGGAAGCATGATCGAAATCATACAAATCATAAGGAATGACATGATGATCTGCATCGTGTACTGAATAAATGCCATCATATCACCAACCTGCATACTTCCGTTATCAATTCCATATGCTCCGTTCCATACGATTAGAACGGTAATTCCGTTCATGACCAACGTCATCACCGGCATCATAAATGTCATTGCACGGTTGACGAACAGGTTCGTTTTCATCAAATCTTTATTTGCTTTGTCAAAACGGTTTGCTTCGTATTTTTCCGTACTGAATGCACGGATAACCGGAAGCCCCGTCAATATTTCCCTTGTTACCAGGTTCAGACGATCCACCATGTTCTGGAGAATCTTGAATTTTGGCATTGCTACTACAAATAACACCAATACCACCAACAGAATAACAATGACTGCAAGTGCGATAATCCATGACATATCTACATTTGTATGGAACACTTTGATAATACCGCCTACTGCCATAATCGGTGCATACATCACCATTCTAAGAAGCATAACGACCAGCATCTGTATTTGCTGGATATCATTGGTACTTCTCGTGATCAATGATGCGGTTGAGAAATGATCAAACTCCGCATTGGAAAATCCGACCACCTTCGTAAATACTCTGCTGCGCAGATCACGTCCGGTTCTCGCTGCAACGCGTGATGCAAGAAGACCTACCATTACGCTCGCCATCATTCCAAGAAATGCAAGAGTAATCATCTTTGCACCGGTCTTTAAAATATATTGATTCTGAATACTCTCCGTATCCCTTCCAAGCTTCTCATAAGCACTCTTGATATAGGTTGTCGCAGCCTGCTCAACGATGGTATCCGGCATGTCACTCAGCTTTTCCATGATCTGTGAAATCATTTCCATCCTCTGTTCATCCGGAATCATCTCCATAATCTCGAATATATCCGCTTCATCAATCTTCTCGATCTGCGCATCTATCTGAGCCTGCATTTCTTCCTGCTGCTTTGCTGCAAGCTCAGGATTTGCAGCAAGTGCTTCCTTCTCTTGCTCTGTCATCTGTCCGGCAGCTTCACCTGCCTTTGCTTCAGCCTGCGCCTGAATCGCAGATTTCATATTCTCCCTCATGGAATCTTCCATCTGCTTTGTCATATCACTGTCAGATTCAAAGCCTGATACCAGAAGCATCGGATGTCCCATGATTCCGGTCAGATTATCGACCGTTTCAGCGTTATCCAATACAGATTCTTTTAGTACATAAACATTTCCTTCGCAGTCATATTCCACATCAGCTTCTTTCAGTTCATATGCTTCCAGAACCTTCTTGCTATCCTCCTTACTCATAAAAAGAAGAAGCTTCTTCATCTCTTCTTCCGTAACAGCCTCCGGTATCGTCTCATCAACTCCGCCTTGCTGAATTCCCACATTTACGATGTCAGAAGTATAAGAAGGCAATGACAGGTCACAAAATGCCTGCACGATCAAAAAACCGATGATCACAACAATCGTTGCCACATACGGTTTCAGATGTTTCAACAAATTCCTCATCTTATCACTTATCCTTTCTTATTCGATTTCTATTCTGCCTTTCCGTCATTCTTATGGTCCTAACGACACGGATCACAAAGATTCTTCAGATTAATCTCCTTATTGTCAAGAAGGTTATCTTTCATCTGCATCATCAGCCTTCGAAGCAGCAGCTTTTCCTCCAGATTCATTTCATTAAATAAAACCGAATCCATATGTTCTGCAATTCCATTCATCCTCTCCGTGCACTTCAATCCTTCCTCTGTAATCTGAATCTTTACCACTCTCTGATCCCTCGGTTCCGGTCTGCGCTCAATATACCCCAGTTTCTCCAACTTCTGAATCGCTACTGTTACAGAAGGCGGCTTTACACCGATCCGGTCTGCAATCTCACGCTGAGACAGCGGCCCCGTCCTCTTAAGAAAAAACAAAATTCCCGCATGCCCCGGCTTTATTCCGAGCGGCTCCATCAGATGAATCAAATATTGCATATTCATATGGAGCACTTGATGCATAAGAAACAACGTCGGAATATTCTTACCCTCAGGCATTTCATTTTCACTCTTTTCCTGATACACTTCTTCACCTCCTATTAATTAGATAACTAACGATTATTTTATAATTTATTCCCAGATTTGTCAATTTTATCCAGACTGATTTTATACTTTTATTATAATTTTTCTCTTTTATTTTATTAGATGTTTAACTTTTTTCTTTACGCACATAAAAAATCCTGTTTTCAAGGAACTATGCCCGTACATATTCCTTGAAAACAGGATTACTTTTCGAAAACTACATATCCTTAAGAAGTTCTCGTACATTTTCTTCCTTCGTTGCCCAGCAGGTACAAAGCCGGATCACGCTGTGATTCTCATCGTATCTCTGCTGATAGGTCACTCCATATTTTTTCCTCAGTTTTTCCAGCTTCTCATCTTCAATGATAATGAACTGCTGATTTGTCACACTATCCATGAAGAAAGCATATTCTTTTGCCTTTAAGCCTTCTTTTAAAGTCATTGCCATATCAATGGCATGCTTTGCAATTTCAAAATACAGTCCGTCGCGGAAAAGTTCCAGGAATTGAATTCCAAGAAGACGGCCTTTTGCCAGCATTCCGCCTTTCTGCTTGATACAGTACCTGAAATCCGATTTCAATGCAGGGTTCGTTATGACCACTGCCTCCCCGAAAAGTGCCCCGACTTTAGTCCCGCCAATATAAAATACATCGCAGATTCTGGCAATATCCTGGATCGTCACATCCGTCCCGGGTGCCATAAGTCCATATCCAAGTCTTGCTCCGTCGAGGAATAAATACAGATTACATTCACGGCATACTTTCCCAATCGCTTCCAGTTCACTTTTGGTATACAAAGTACCCAGTTCCGTCGGATGGGAAATATAGACCATCTTCGGCTGTACGATATGTTCATGCGATTCATCATTCCAATGCAGTTCATACACATTTTTAATCTGCTCAGCAGAAATCTTGCCATCCTCTCCCGGAAGCGCAAGTACCTTATGTCCACATGCTTCCACCGCACCGGTCTCATGCACGTTGATGTGACCGGAATCTGCACAGATCACTCCCTGATAAGCCTTAAGTGCCGATGCTATCACTGTAAAATTCGTCTGTGTTCCTCCGACAAGAAAATGAACATCCGCCTCAGGCGCATCACAAACCTTCCGGATTGCTTCTCTTGCTTCTTCACAATATGCATCCTCCCCATATCCAGGAGTCTGCTCCATATTCGTCTCCATCAATTTTTCAAGGATACGCGGATGCGCCCCCTCTGTATAATCACTGTTAAATAGAATCATTGTTTTCCTCCGTAAATGTTCCCGTCACCGCAAATGCATGATTCATCGGACCGCTTCCGCTTCCCAAATCCAGCATCGCCGCAAGCGCACCTGATATATATTCTTTTGCACGTTCCACCGAAGTAGCCAGGTCAAATCCTTTTGCCAGATTGGAGGCAATCGCACTGGATAAAGTGCATCCTGTCCCATGTGTATTCGGATTATCGATACGTTTTCCCAAAAACCACTTACATTTCCCGTCTCTATAAAGCAAATCATTCGCATCGTTAAGCTGATGACCTCCCTTTATGAGAACCGCGCATCCGTACCGATTATTGATTTTTTCCGCCGCAAGGAGCATATCGTCCTTCGTCTTCACCGGCATATCCGCAAGAACTTCCGTTTCAGGTATATTCGGAGTAAGCACAGTAGCCATCGGAAAAAGCTTTTCCTTCAAGATCTCAATTGCTTCTTCACTGATCAGCCTTGCCCCGCTGGTTGCCACCATCACCGGATCCACAACTACATTTTGGGCGTGATATTCTTCCAATTTTTCCGCAATCATCTCAATCAGTTCTTTTCCGGAAACCATACCTATCTTCACCGCATCCGGTCGAATATCTGTAAACACTGCATCAAGCTGCTTTGCAAGGAACTCAGGTGTCACTTCCATAATTCCGGTCACACCGATTGTATTCTGTGCCGTAAGCGCTGTTATCGCACTCATGGCATACACTCCGTTTACCGTCATCGTCTTAAGATCCGCCTGAATCCCTGCTCCTCCGCTGGAATCACTTCCCGCGATTGTTAGTGCTGTCTTCATTATCCTATTTCCCTTCTATCTTATTCGCTTTTTCAAAGAATTCCAGATACGAATCCTCCTGATCCAGAACTACATCGCCTAAAGCCTTGATTTCTTCCCAGTCATTTTTACTGCTGTCATCGTAAATTGCCGTCACTTTAAATCCATACTTCTTCGCCGTTCGAACCGCATGGGTTGCATCCTCAAACACCCAGGTCGTCTCAGGCGAACTTCCAAGGAAATCTGCCGCAGCAAAGAAGATATCCGGCTTGCTCTTTCCTGCTCCAATCTCACCGCAGGTAAAGATTCGTTCAAAATAATCCCTGACTCCAAGTCTCTCAAGTGCTGCTCCCGCAAGCTTTGCATTTCCTGAAGTTGCAATGACCATCTTAACATTTTGCCTGTGAAGTTCCTTTAAAAGTTCTCCTGCATCCTTCTTAAATCCTGCCTCTTCCCGGTAAAAATGATTGATGATTTCAAGTATTTTATCTAGTATCTCTTCTACCGTCTCCTGCAAATGATACGTTTCCTTCACATACGCCGCGCCTTCCTCCATGCTCATGTGCAGCATGGCATTAATAAGCCCCGGCTTCGGGATCAGTCCCCTATCCCTCAACATTCTCTCCCCTGCTTCTTCCCAGATAAACATTGAATCTAAAATCGTTCCATCCACATCAAATATTGCATATCTTATCATGCTTTAACCATCTTTTCTGTCTTCATTTTTAGTTCTCTGGTTGCCGCTTCGATATCTTCCTTTGCAAAAATCGCACTGACCACAGCAACTCCGGCCACTTTATTGCCGGCAAGCTCTTCCACATTTTCTTCTGTAATACCACCGATTGCCACAACCGGAATGTGAACTGTCTCACAGATTGCTTTTAAAATCTTATGATCCAGTTTGGAAGCATCCTCTTTGGTACTCGTTCCGAACACCGCTCCGGAACCCAGATAATTTGCTCCATGCTTTTCTGCCAAAACGGCCTGTTCTACCGTTTTCGCTGTAACACCGATGATCTTATCAGGTCCAAGTTTTGCCCGCACATCCATGACCTCCATATCACTTTGTCCTACATGAACTCCATCTGCATCCACCTCAAGCGCAATCTCCACATCGTCATTGATCAAAAACGGCACATGGTATTTTGCACAGACCTTCTTTATTTTCTTTGCTTCTTCCAGAAATTCTTTTTTGCTTAAACGCTTTTCCCGAAGTTGTACACAAGTTGCGCCGCCTTTCAGACACTTTTCCACCTGCTCCGCAAGGGTTTCCCCCTCTTTCAGCCAGCTTCTGTCTGTCACTGCATATAACAGCAAATCTTTCTTATCCATTTTCTCTTTCCTGCCTCAAATCCAGTATTCTCTGATTTCTGCTCCCCCTGAACACAAGCGTCAGATCCTTCTCTTCTTCGATAAATCTTCCATCCACCAGTACGTCCACATAAGAAAGCATCTCCTTCGTCACATCTGTATAGACTCTTCCTCCTGGAATCAGATCTACATCATACAAATATCCAGTATAGCACCAAATATCCTTTTGGGGGCAAGTTTCTCTGATTTTCTTTAATACACCGACCAGAACCTGCTGGTTTTCCGGTTCAAAAGGCTCCCCGCCAAGAAGCGTAAAGCCCTGAATATAATCGGGTTTTAATTTATCCAGCAATTCCTGCATCGTCTCTTCTGTAAATGGATTTCCATATTCAAAATCCCAAGTTTCGGAATTAAAACATCCTTTGCAATGATGCCTGCAACCCGATACAAACAAACTGACCCTAACCCCAGGGCCGTTTGCAATATCACAATCTTTAATATTTCCATAATTCATGACTTATCACCTATAATCGTTAAAATTTACCTCCGCCACCACCGTGCGAATGTCCGGAAGAGCTGACATGCGTCGTGCTTCCGCCTCCGGAATGGCTGTTATCATCATTTTTCGGTATTACAACGGTGGTCACATAAGTTCTGACCATCGTATCTTTCTTCCGAGTCAGTTTCAGACTGTTCTTGGATTCATACTGCCCTGCTGATTTTTTCATGTAAATGGTTTTCAATTTCTTCTTTTCCGCCTGTGCCATAATAAGAGAAATCAAAAATCCAACCAGAATTCCAAGTCCTCCGGCAACAACATAGAACCCCGGTCCCTTTTCATCTTCTGGCAGATTGCCGACATCATACGGTTCTCCTTCAGAAGCTGACATCAGAAATTCATCACACAAATTGGCATATGTAGTAAATGCTTCATAATAATCCCCATCACTAAGCGATGGCAGGAACTGCTCCGACATATAATCAATTCCGGCATCTGTAAATGAAGAAATTCCATAAGAGCCATGTGTGCTGATCCACCAGTCGCGATCTTCCATCGCAATAAGGAACAGGATTCCGTCTTTTTCGGCCCCATATCCATAACCGTTGTAATCAAAGTAATCATCCGCATATTCCATTGCAGATTTTCCATCCAGGCTGTCTACGGTTACGATCACCACATCACAATTCTGCCTCATGCTGATTTCTTCCAGTATCTGTTCAAGCTCTGCCTCTTCTGTATCTTCCAACAGATTCGCATCATCTACAAAAAATGCATTCCCTTCCGCCACCACAGAAAGGACCATAGAAAGAGCCAGAAGAATCGTCATTAAAAATGCTATACACCATTTTTTCATTCTTCTCCCCTCCTCCTACATGCAAAGCAAAATCAGTGCAATCGCAAGAATTACACCGATAATGGCTGTACGGATTGCAATAAATTTCTTATATTCACCTTTATCCATCGGCAGATCTCCAATCAATGCACCTGTCTGACCGTTCATTGCAAATATGTAATTCTTATCTTTCCATGTCGTACTCAATACCCATACAGGATAGAGTGCATAGGAAGTCTTTATATTTCTTATATCTACATTGCTGTTAACCTGCCTCAAAGTGGTATATCCGGTAACTGTATTCTGAAATGCTGCTTCTGTACTCTTTGTTACTCTTTCTTTCACACGTTCGAGCCGTGTTTTCTGATCGACATCATATCGGTCCGCAATGTATCCTGCAAGATAAGCCGGTTCAAACGGAACTGCATCTTTAAAATTAAACGGTTCGATGGATTCCATCAATGCATCTTCCATATTTTTCGATCCGTCCGCAGGTACATGTTCATAATGATCCGTCCCCTGTCTCTCTACCGAATACACTTCATGCTTCGTATACTGCTTATCCCCGGTCCTCCAGGTCGCTGCCACTCTCTCACCTTCATAATTAATTTCCGCTTCTACATCTATGTCATATAGCCAGAACGGGACATAAACTCCCTTAATCTCGTCAATATGGTTTTCATCTTTAAATAGCTTTGGAAGGAATTTCTTCCCTTTCAGATGATCATAATAGGCTTCTTTCGCTGCTTTCTTATCTTTTTTAAACGGGATGATATAATCCGGTCTTAAATCCCCGGAAAATTTTTCTTTCATTACAACACGGTTTCCACAGAACGGACAAGTCGTAGCTCCTGTTGTTTCATCTACAACAATCTCGCCTCCACAAGACTGACACGCATAAACATTCATACTATCTGTCTCGCCCTCACCCCACATATTTGCGGCATCGGTGTTATGATCAGATGTACTTTCTGTCATCCTTTCTTTATGCTTTTCCTGCTCTTTTTTCTGAATCTCCTGGAATTCCTCAACGGTCATCACCGTATCACAGTAAGGACATTTCATTTTCTGCAGGGTACTGTCAAATTCCATCGTGCCGCCGCAGGCAGGACACTTATATTCCATCATATCAGACATTCCAGATCATCTCCTTTCTCCTATTCATGATTATTCTACTGAATATCATTCTCGTTAAAAGGATCTCCACATTCAGGGCAGAATCTTGGCGGATTCTTCGGATCTGCCGGTTCCCATCCACATTTATCACAGCGGTATAACGGTACCCCTGCCGGCTTCTTTGCACCGCATTCCGTACAGAATTTGCCTTTATTCACGGTTCCGCAGGAGCAGATCCATCCGTCTTCTGCAGGTCTTGGTGAGCCGCACTCCGGACAGAACTTCCCACTTGCAACAGCCCCGCATTTACAAGTCCAGGTATCTTTCTTCACCGGCTCCGGTTTCTTTGTACCACATTCCGGGCAAAATTTACCGCTTACAGCAGCTCCGCAGCTGCAAGTCCAGGTATCTTTCGCCGGTGTCTGCCCTCCTGTCACCTGCGAAGCTGACATCTGCGCCTTTCGTTGCTGCATCTCCTGCTGCTGTTGTCCCATCGCAAACAGATTCTGCGCATTCATGCCACCTGCCTGCTGTGCCATGCCCATTCCCATGAAGCCCATCATCGCTCCATTCGGATTGCCTGCTGCCGTCTTCATCGCATCAGACTGTGCCCCGACAATCGTTGCTGCCGCCATCGTAGGATCACGCATGATTGCTGTTCTCTGTGCCTGTTTGATCATCTCGGCATCTTCTTCCGGAAGAGTGATCGGATTCATCGCAATCGATACTACAGAAAGCCCTCTGAGTTCCCCCCATTTTCTGGTGAGTGCCACGTTCATTGCCTCTGTAAGTTCTTCCACATGCCCCGGAAGCGCATTCGGGCGGATCTGAAGTTCGGAAATCCTTGCAAATGCCGGTTGAAGTGCGCTGATAAATTCTGTTTTCAACTGGCTTTCAATCTCTTCTCTTTCATACGCCCGCTCCACATTTCCGCATACATTCGCATAAAACAAAAGTGGGTTCGTGATCCTATAAGAATACACACCGGAACACCTTACCGATACATCAATATCCAATCCAATATTTGTATCTACCACACGGAACGGAATCGGATTTGGCGTTCCGAACTTGTTATCCATCAGCTCTTTCGTATTAAAATAATAGACACGCTGATCCTTTGCGGTATCTCCTCCATAGGTAAAACGCTTTCCTATGGTACGAAATGTCTCTTTAATGCTGTCCCCAAGATTTCCTGTAAAAATACTCGGTTCCGTAGAAGTGTTATACGTAAATTCTCCCGGCTCTGCACAGACTTCCACAATCTTGCCCTGCTCCACGATGATCATACACTGTCCGTCTGCAACCGCAATGCCCGAACCATTGCTGATAATATTATCATTGCCCTTTGTATTAGACGAACGTCCGGAAATTCTCTTCTGCCCTTTTACAACCAAAACATCTTTATCTATTGCATCACAGTAAAAAAATTCTTTCCATTGATCTGCTAACATGCCTCCGAAAGCACCTGCAGCTGCTTTAACAAGTCCCATAACACCATTCTCCTTTCATGAACCATTTTCTCGTTCGATATTACAAACCGGTTGTTCAACGATCACGGCTTTATTAGTTTATACAAACTTCACAGCAGTTCCGTATGCGATAACTTCTGCAGCTCCCTGCATAACCGCAGATGACGAATAGCGAATATTTACCACTGCATCCGCACTCATCTCCTCGGCCTCCGCTACCATTCTCTTTGTAGCCAATGCTCTGGCTTCATTCATCATCTCATTGTAAGCCTTTAATTCTCCACCCACAAGAGTCTTAAATCCCTGGGTAATATCCTTTCCAATATTCTTTGACTGAATCGTGCTTCCCTTCACGAGTCCCAGCATTTCCAATTCTTTTCCGCTGATATAATCAGTATTTACTAAGATCATCCTCTTCTCCTCCATCAATCTCTTTCATTCTCTGGACACAGACAGATACCATCACCACTGCAAGAACTGCCGGAATAATTCCCAACAGGATTTTGAGTATAAATGGTACAATTGTTATTAAGATACCGAAATAAACCGCATAATATATGATTACCAGTATCGTAATTACAAGCGGCGCAATTTTCTTCTTCCCATGGTCACTCACAATCATTCCCCTTTCCGACGATCTGCCTATCTATCGGTTCCACTATATTATTTTAATCTTATCGTATCATATTTTTCGACCAGTGACTAGTAGAAAATAACAGTGGGACAGGTACCTAGTCACCCTGCACCTGTCCCACTGTCATTTTAATCCTTTTTTTAAGTTGGTCCGCCTTTTTGTGATATATGCTCATTTTACAAATGCAATACTCTGTCCTTAATCTCCTGTGTCCGTCCCTGATTCCAGAACTGTGTACCGATATATCCACATGTTCTTCTTGCCACAAACAGCTTATCCTGATTCGTGTTACCACAGTTCGGGCATTTCCAGATCAATTTCCCGGTTTCATCTTCTTCAATCTGGATTTCTCCGTCATATCCACAGCATTCGCAGAAATCACTCTTGGTATTCAGTTCTGCATACATAATGTTGTCATAAATAAACTTCATTACAGTCAGAACAGCCGGAATATTATTCTGCATATTCGGTACTTCCACATAGCTGATCGCTCCGCCCGGAGAAAGCTTCTGGAAATCTGATTCAAATTTCAGTTTCTGGAATGCATCAATCTGTTCTGTTACATGAACATGGTAGCTGTTCGTAATATAGTTCTTATCTGTCACACCCGGAATGATTCCGAAACGGCGCTGCAGACATTTTGCAAATCGGTATGTCGTAGATTCCATCGGTGTTCCATAAACAGAATAGCTTATATTTTCTGCTTCTTTCCACTCTTTACATTTATCGTTCAATTTCTGCATTACTGCCAGTGCAAATGGCTTTGCCTCCGGGTCGGTATGAGATTTTCCAAGCATACGCACGCACATCTCATAAAGTCCGGCATAGCCAAGGGAAATCGTAGAATATCCATTATAGAGTAATTTATCAATCTTCTCTCCCTTTTTCAGTCTCGCCAGTGCGCCATGCTGCCAAAGGATCGGAGCCACATCTGATACAGTACCAAGAAGTCTCTCATGACGGCAACGAAGTGCTCTGTGGCAAAGTTCCAGTCTGTCTTCAAGGATTTCCCAGAACTTATCCATATCTCCATCAGATGAGCATGCCACATCTACCAGATTAATCGTTACAACTCCCTGATTGAAACGTCCATAATATTTATGACTTCCGTCCGGATTTCTCTGGGAATCTTCTACTGTCAGGAAAGAACGGCATCCCATACAGGTATAGACATCTCCCTGCTTCAGTTCACGCATCTTCTTTGCGGAAATGTAATCCGGCACCATACGTTTCGCAGTACATTTCGCTGCAAGCTCTGTCAAATGCCAATATTTCGCATTCTCAGTAATGTTGTCCTCATCCAATACATAGATCAGCTTCGGGAATGCCGGTGTAATCCAAACACCTTTCTCATTCTTCACGCCCTGCATTCTCTGAATCAGAACTTCTTCAATGATCATGGCGAGATCGTCCCTGGTCTGTCCTTCCGGTACTTCGTCCAAATACATAAACATCGTAACAAACGGTGCCTGTCCATTACAGGTCATCAGTGTGATCAGCTGATACTGAATCGTCTGAATTCCACTCTTTACTTCATCACGAAGTCTGCGCTCTGTTACCTTACGGATAATCTCTTCATCAAGAGACTCTCCTGATTCAATACGTTCCTCGATTACATTCTTATGGATCTTCTTACGGCTCACATCGACAAACGGTGCCAGGTGAGACAAGGTAAATGACTGTCCGCCGTACTGATTGCTGGCTACCTGTGCAACGATCTGGGTCGTAACATTACATGCCGTAAAAAAGCTGTGTGGTTTTTCAATCATCGTCTCGCTGATGACCGTTCCATTCTGAAGCATATCTTCCAGATTGATCAGATCACAGTTATGCTCCTTCTGTGCGAAATAATCCATATCGTGGAAATGGATGATTCCTTCTTCATGTGCACGTACAACCTCTTCCGGCAACAACACACGGCGAGTAAGATCCTTACTTACTTCCCCTGCCATATAATCTCTTTGTGTCGAATTGATAACCGGGTTCTTATTGGAATTCTCCTGCTTTACTTCTTCATTCATATGTTCCAGAAGAGACAAGATTCCATTATCTGTGGTATTCGACTTACGTGTCAGTTCTCTCTTATAACGATAACGTACATATTTCTGTGCCACTTCGTAGCCGCGCATCTCCATAATACCGGTCTCTACCATATCTTGTATGTCTTCGACATGCACAGCATGCGTCATCTCTTCCGCCTTTTGCGCGATGGTATCTGCAATCGCCATAATCTGATGTTCATTCATCTGATGAATCGGTGCAATCTCCTGATTCGCCTTCTCTATCGCATTTACAATTTTACTCTGATCGAAGGAAACTTCTTCCCCATTGCGCTTAATAACCCTTGTTTTTACTACACAAGTCATATATTTATCCCTACCTATCGCCCTAAATTATTCCACTAAATATTGAGTCACTTTTAAGTTTCTTCTCTATATTTAGTGGCTTTGGTATCTATCATACAACAATTCCTATGAAATGAAAAGAGCGAATCTTCATCTTTTTAAAATTCATCATTTCACCAAACTATCTGCCAATTACCAATTATTCTTTCTTTTTCGTTGACGAATTCTGGCAATTAAGATTCGATACTCTAACCTAATTGCACAATAGAAAATGTTGTTATAATTGGGGGAAAATTTAGTCTTTATATTTTTAAGCAAAAGCAGTTGACAAGCAGGGACAAACATGATATAAGTATTAAGTATGGTTTTTGCATATAGAAATTCAATAAAGGGGATTGGTCAAATGGTATGACAGGAGTCTCCAAAACTCTTAGCGGGAGTTCGATTCTCTCATCCCCTGTTATAAAAACATCGAAAGCTTAACACTTTCGATGTTTTTTAGTATTTCGAACTATCTTCCTGAAAATGTTGAAACTGAAGTTCAAGATTTGCTCGTTCATGCTCGTTTAATCTAGCAAACAGAAGTTCCATATTATCTCGAATCAGATTCGGATTATACGGCACTTCAAGAGCTAAATCGCTGTAAGCACGTATTTTTTGGAAATAGAAAGCTGTGTTCTGTTCTTCACCTGAACTTCTGCATATATCGTACATCATCAGACAATCTGAGGCATTGATGTCTGTACAACGGCTGCAGATCCATTTTCCCAGAAAATAATACTCTCCCCCTATTCTATAGATAAAACCGTTGGATTTTAATAATTGCTCTAACATAATAGTTCCTCCCGAATAGTCATCCACAATAAATGTCACTACTATTTATTATAAACATTCGTTTTGAAAAAACAATGAGTGTGAAACTTTATTGACAGAATTATAGTTAAATGGTATGAGTGATAAAATTATTAAATCAGGGGTTGTGCAAAGATGTACTTGCGATTATTGCCGGTACATCTTTTTATTTTTCTATAGAAAACTGCGTTTCCGTAGAGCAAAATACCTCCGTGGAATGCGCACTCCGTCGTAAGAGGAAAACTTCCGCTCAAAGAAATTGCAGAAAAAGTCTATTTATCTGTACCGGCAGTTTCAGCAAGAATTGAAAAGATGGAAAATGAGGGATATATCATAGGCTATCAGGCACAGGTAAATCCAATAGCATTGGGATATCATATTAAAGCCTTGATCAATCTCGAGGTTCCACCGGAAGAAAAAAGTGTATTTTATCCATATATAAAAGAATGTGCGAATGTAATTGTGTTACAGGAGAATATTCTATGATATTGGAAGTATTATTTCAAAGTACTGTAGAACTCGATAAATTTATCGGAAAACTCCAGCGCTTTGGCCGTACTAAAACCTTGATTGTTTTCTCAACTTCAGTAGAGCATCGTGGAATACCAGCAAATTCCAATCATTCAGATATTCCGGAAACATAAAAACAGCAGAATCATAACGAAACTGCTGTTTCCGACAGGGGATGAGAGAATCGAACTCCCGCTAAGAGTTTTGGAGACTCCTGTCATACCATTTGACCAATCCCCTATATATTATTCCCAAAAATGGCTACTAAATACTTATATCACGAACCTCCTCTTTTGTCAATGAATTTTTCTCTTTTTTAAGAGTTTCTACTATTGCTATAATGGAGTAATACATTTCATTCCCTGCCGTTTATTCTTTTCTTCTGGATATCATTCCTTTCAAGTGTTATACTTTAATCATAAGAGGGACTCCGTACACCTTCGGCTTCCCTAAAAACTCTGATAAAGGTAGGAATATAAACATGATAATTTGTGCAAAACACTTGATTACCGGTGACGGCAAAACAGTACTTTCTAATCAGGCCATCGCAATTGAGGATGGAAAAATCAAAAGAATTGGTTCCAAAAAAGAACTCATGGCAGATTTTCCGGTAAAAGAAGTGAAAGATTTCGGTGATGCCACCCTTCTTCCGGGGCTTTGTGATATGCATGTGCATCTTGGTTACTGGTTTTCACAGCCTGATAGCTTTAATTACAACGACCAGCTAATCACATTATTTGCTCTTCAACATGCCCAAGCTGCATTTGAACGAGGCATTACAAGCGTGCGTGATATGACTTCTGCTCGTAAGCTTTGTGCTACATTGAATCTCGCCGCCCAGAAGGGATTTATTACTATTCCAAGAATTACGCATGTAGATAACGGAATGTGTATGACAGGCGGTCACGGTTGGGATGATGATATTGCACAGGTAGACGGTCCATGGGAAATCAGAAAGGAAATCCGCCGTCAGATACGCGACGGTGCCCAGTGGATCAAAATCCTTACCACGCATCGCAGCAGCATTCCGGAATATACGCAGGAAGAGCTGAATACTGCCGTAGACGAATGTCACAGAAGAAATGTGAAATGTGCAATCCATGCGGGAACCCAGCCGGGTATCCAGATGAGTATTGATGCCGGCTTTGACACCATTGAACATGGCACTTTCCTGACTTATGAACAGGTACAGCAGATGGCTGACAAAGGGATTGCATGGACACCTACCATCATGGCTTATACATATTTGTATGAAATTACCAAAAAGAATCTGGAAGAAAATGCAGGTAAACCGGTAAATGACCCTGTCATGCAAAAGGAAATGGCAAACTGGGAATATTTTGAGCCTGCCTACAAAGCTTATCGCGAGAATTTCAAGAAATTCTATGACACCGGAGTTACCGTTCTTGCCGGTACGGATATGGTAATGTATGGCTCACCGCTGCTTCCTCTGCCACGCGAGCTGCAATATATGGTAGAATACGGAATCACACCGGTTCAGGCTATCCAGACAGCCACTTCAAATCCTGCCAAAGTTCTTGGCTTTGAAAATGAACGAGGTCTCATAAAAGAGGGGCTCGATGCAGATCTTCTGGTAGTGGATGGCGACGCAAGCAAAGATATTACTTGTCTTAGCAATGTGAAGCTTGTTACTCTGGGCGGAAACCGTGTTTTTGAAAATGGAATACGCTATGTAGGAACCTCCAACACAATAATGTAAAGCATATACATGACAACGAAAAACTGACAGTGTATACAAAGTCTGTACACTGCCAGTTTTTTCTTTATCCCTATTGGTCATATGAAACTTTGTCGATTTACGGGAAAATACCTTTCATCTTCTCGGCAAATACCAGTTTTCTTAATGCCACAATATACGCTGCCATTCGATAACTGCAATGGCATTCATTCACAACATCAAGAAGTGCTTTAAATGACTTGGACATCAATTTTTCCAACATTTCATTTACCTGTTCTCTCTCCCATGTCAATTCCTGAATATTCTGTACCCACTCAAAATAAGACACGATCACACCACCACTATTAGCAAAAATGTCCGGAATCAATATAATTCCTTTATCTCCCAGAATCGCATCTGCTTCTTCCGTCGTAGGACCGTTTGCAGCTTCCACAATGTAACTGCACTGAAGCTTATCTGCATTTTCTTCAGTAATCTGATTTTCCAAAGCTGCGGGTACGAGTACATCACATTTACAAGTAAGTACCTCTTCGTTCGTAATATGTTTTATGCCCGGAACATCATAATCTTTAAGTAATGTTCTTCCTTGATCCAAATACTTGGAAATCGTATCGATATCCAGCCCCTCTTCACAATAAAGTCCTCCCGATACGTCACTGATTGCAATGACTTTTGCCTTTCTGTGATAAAAAATCCTTGCTGCATTTGCGCCAACATTTCCCATCCCCTGAATCGCGATCGTCGTACCTTCCAGCTTCTTACCACTTTGTTCCAGAAGAAGCTTTGTACTGATTACAACACCACGTCCTGTAGCCGAATTGCGTCCACGCGATCCACCAAGTTCAACCGGTTTTCCGGTAACAACTCCTGGGCAAGGATGTCCGTTCAACTGACTGTATGTATCTAAAAGCCACGCCATCGTCTGTGGATTTGTATTAACATCCGGAGCCGGAATATCTGCCACTGCACATTTTAATGTCATCCATGTTGCAAGAGCCTTCACTTCATTCAAATCACAATTCTGATGATATCGAATTCCTCCTTTAAAAGGTCCACGTATATTTGAATGCTGAACTCGATAGCCTTCAAACACCTTCACGCTTCCATCATCCATTTCAACCGGAAGATATACTTTCGTCTCACGCTGTGGGTTTTTCAGAATTTCAAACATGGATTGATCGATCTTTCCAACCTCCATTGCTTTTGTCATAGTATGAATTACATTTGTGTACGGATCATAAGCCTGTGTTATTTTATTCTCTCCTTAGTTGCTGATTGGTTGTGCGCATCAACTGAGTGCAATACTAGAACTTTACCGAATAAATGTCAATACACTAAAACAAAAGCAAGAATTAATCACTTTTTTCAATATTTTACTTAAATTTATAAAGGAAACATCAGCTACACTTATTTTATTAAAGAATCTACTCTCAAAAACCAAGACTGATTCTGTCAATCTCCGCCAGCTCATTTTCAGTAAATCCAGTCTGATAAATGATACCAACATTTTCTTCGATCTGCTGTGGGCTTGATGCGCCGATCAATACGCTTGTCACATCTTCATCCTTCAGAACCCAGCTAAGAGCCATCTGCGCCAGAGTCTGTCCTCTTCCAATCGCAATCTCATTTAATGCTCTGATCTGTTCCATTCTCTCCGGAGTCAGTGCTTCTTCCGTGAGGAATCGTCCATCTGAACGAATACGGCTGTCGTCCGGGATCCCGTTTAAATATCGATCCGTCAAAAGTCCCTGTGCAAGTGGACTGAACGCAATAATCCCTTTTCTCATCCTTTTCGCCGTCTTCTTAAGTCCATTCAATTCTATCGTTCGATCAAAGATGGAATAACGGTTCTGGTTGATTACGAACGGACATTTAAGTTCTTCCAGTATCTCCACCGCTCTTGCCATCGTTGGTCCATCATAATTGGAGATTCCAGCATACAGTGCCTTTCCACTCTTAACAATCGTATTAAGAGCTTCCATCGTCTCTTCAAGCGGAGTCTTCGGGTCCATTCGATGATGATAAAAAATATCAACATATTCCAGTCCCATCCGCTTCAGACTCTGGTCCGCACTTGCGATCAGATACTTACGGCTTCCCCCATCGCCATACGGACCATCCCACATCCTATAACCGGCTTTCGTACTGATAATGAGTTCATCCCGGTATGGATACAGATCTTCATGCAAAATCTTTCCAAAATTATATTCTGCACTTCCAATCTCAGGCCCATAATTATTCGCCAGATCAAAATGTGTAATTCCAAGATCAAACGCTTTAAAACACATAGCCTTCATATTGTTCATGCTGGCGTTGCTTCCAAAATTATGCCATAAACCGAGAGAAACCATCGGAAGCATAAGACCGCTTTTTCCGCAACGATTATATTTCATGATGTTGTATCTCTCTTCATTTGCTATATATGCCATGCTCACTCCTCCTTACATTCAGCAATATAAATGCACATATTGTTTATCATATCTCTTTTTCATATGAAAGTCCAGTTTTACAACTTCTTTTCATACTTATATCTACATATATTTTTATAAAATTATTTATACGGAGTACCGATGTTTCCAAAATCCAGATTTAAAACAATCCTGACCGCCTGTTTCATTTTCTCTATCGCTTTTCTTGCCGGAACTACTGCAGGAAAACTGAAGGAAGAATTTTTTCCCGAGACTGTCCAATCCTCTGTCGAAGGAAATTGGGGACTTAGCTTTCAGGAAGAAGGGGAACTGCCCGTAGCAAATGCGACTTTTGAAGAGCTCGCCGCATATGATGCTTATTATGCAGAAAATACCGATGAAAAAGTAATCTATCTCACTTTTGATGCAGGGTATGAAAATGGAAATACCCAAACAATTTTGGATGCTTTAAAAAAGCATCATGTTCCTGCCACTTTTTTCGTTGTCGGAACTTATCTGGAAGAAAATAAAGATCTGATACTTAGAATGATTTCAGAAGGTCATACTGTAGGAAATCATACTTATCACCACAAAGATATGTCCCAAATCTCCACGAAGGAAGCTTTTGCCGAAGAAATACAATCGGTCGAAAAACTATATGAAGAAATTACCGGACAGAGCATGACAAAATATTACCGCCCTCCACAAGGAAAATATAGTGAAAATAACCTGCAAATGGCAAAGGATCTTGGCTACAAAACTTTTTTCTGGAGTCTGGCTTATGTGGACTGGTATGAAGATAATCAGCCAACCAAAGAAGAAGCATTTTCCAAACTTCTCTCTCGAATCCATCCCGGAGCCATCGTTCTTCTGCACAGTACCTCTTCCACAAATGCAGAAATTCTAGACGAACTTCTTACCAAATGGGAAGAAATGGGGTATTCCTTTAAATCCCTTGAAGAATTAGTGTCTGAATCAATATAATAAATACATCGCTAAAATAAGAGACGCAGTTCAAATACACTGCGTCTCTTATAACCGACCTATTCTCTTTTCACGGAATAATATCCTTTATATCCTTTCAAATCTTTTGCCAGTTTCATAACAAAGAAATCAATATCAGAAATAAAAGTTCTCACTCTCTCTTCTATCTGATCTTCTCTGATTCCTTCATCCAGAATCGTTTTCAGATATCCTTTATATGTCATACATGCAATCCTGTTCAACTGAATTGCCTCGTAATAATTAATCGCATTTGCCCGAATACATCTTCGGCACATTCTAAAATCTCTTCCCATGAAACTCGGTGCATAAAGCATCTCTGTAAAAAATTCATTTACATCTTTTATATCTTCAGGAAACATCTCATAATATTCTTTGATTACTTTTTTTAATTTTATATTCGAATACCGGAAAAACAAAAGATCATATGCTTCCGGTTTACGAAATGCTTCTCGTGCATAACAATCCCAGACGCCCACGTAAATATCCCAAACATTTTTCCACTTTTTCTCACTTGTGTTCAATCTCTGAATGTATCCCTTTAATTCCTTCAATTCTACATAGAATAAAAGCTCAGTAAGATTTCCAAAATACCGGTACATACATGCAGAAGAGCATCCCATCTCTTTCGCTATTCTTCTGATTGAAACAGCTGCAATTCCTTCTTCTTGTATAATTTCATATGCTTTTTCAATGTAATCCCGCTTAGATAAGCCTTTAAAATAATTACTCTTCGTCTGTTTCTTCATAATAGTGCAGACTCCGCCTTTCTTATTCTATACTACATTATAAATACCCTCTGCTCAAAAGTCAATTTTTGACCTCCTCTTGGTTTATAGATTTTTTTGCTGTAATTATAGAAAACTACAAGCTATATCATCAAACATAGAAATTAAAAAAAGCCATAAACCATACGGCTTACAGCTTCATTACTCTATATACCTTCAAAACCGCATACAAAGTTCTCTCTTCCATCCATTCTTCCTCTCCTACCATTCCAAACTTTCGCTCCGCGGAAACCATTCGAGAACTTCGTTCTCTCATTGTCCATTTGATATCAAATGGACTTGCATTCCTGCAAGAGCCGTTCCGGATGCATGCATCCTTTTCGTCTCTTTCTCTCATGCGTTTCCGCTTTCTGCCTGTTTGCTCAGGTTATGCCCTCGACCGATTAGTAACAGTCAGCTCCATGCATTACTGCACTTCCACCTCTGCCCTATCTACCTCGTCGTCTTCAAGGGGTCTTACTACTTTCGTAGG
>JAXFTO010000134.1:0-7371 GCA_034176745.1 Bariatricus sp.
GTGCAGTAATGCATGGAGCTGACTGTTACTAATCGGTCGAGGGCATAACCTGAGCAAACAGGCAGAAAGCGGAAACGCATGAGAAAAAGAGACGAAAAGGATGCATGCATCCGGAGCGGCTCTTGCAGGAATGCGAGTCCATTTGATACCAAATGGACAATGAGAGAACGAAGTTCTCGAATGGTTTCCGCGGAGCGAAAGTTTGGAATGGTAGGATAGGAAGAATGGATGGAAGAGAGAACTTTGTATGCGGTTTTGAAGGTATATAGAGTAATGAAGCTGTAAACCAGATGGTTTATGGCTTTTTTTCAATCTTCCTATAAGGATGAGAAAGAAGGTTAAAATGGGTTTTTTAAGTCAGTTTTTACACTACGACAGTATTTGTATTCAGTGTCATAACAATCCAGATCCGGATGCACTGGCATCTGCTCTTGGTTTGTACACATATTTTACAGAACACGGTATAAATGTCAAGATTGTATATGGAGGAAAACAAAAGATAAAAAAGAAAGACCTTCTTTATATGATGGAAATATGTGAAATCCCGGCAGAACATATAGAGGTACTTCCGGAAACAAGCCTCTTAATGATGGTAGATGCGCAATTTGGTCAGGGAAATGCACAAAAGTTTGATACATCAGAGATTGCTGCGGTAGATCATCATATGCCGTTTATGGAGAAAAACGAAAAAACATTTATCGATAACACATACCAGAGTTGTTCAACAATTGTTTGGGAGTTGCTTAAAGATGAGGGATACTCTGTTGTTGATAATCGCAAATTACGGATTGCATTTCTTTATGGATTATATACAGATACGTCCTCCTATGTGGATTTGTATAAAGAAAAAGATTGTGCGATGCGTGCGGAACTGCGAGACGATTATCCGGAACTGGAGCGACTGACAAAATCCTGCATGACATTGGGAGATTTGATGATAGCGGGAGATGCCTTGCATAATTGCTATTTTGATACCGAAAGAAGGTATTTGATTATTTCCGCAATGCAATGTGATCAGTCGATTCTTGGAATTATTGGAGATATGGCAATCAAGGTTGATGCAGCAAAAGTCACTGTTGCGTTTACTGATATTGATAATGGTTATCAGATATCTGTCAGAAGTTGTGACTGGCAATATCCGGCTAATATAGTAGCTAAAAAATTGTGCGAAAATATTGGCAATGGCGGTGGTCATAGAGATAAAGCCGGAGGAAATATAGTCAGGGAATTGATGATAAAAAAATATAGTGAGACAGAGATCTTGGATGTGATCATAGAAAGAATGAATGAAATTCTATATGTATGAATTTAAGCTAAAATATACGAGGAGAGAACATTTAAATGGGACAGGCATTATTTTTTGACATCGATGGGACAATTTTAAGTGAAATAACAAAAAAGATTCCGGACAGCACATATCGGGCATTAGAACGGGCAAAGAAAAACGGTCATCTTCTTTTTATAAACAGTGGACGGACAAGATGTGCTTTGCCGAGAATGATAGAGGAAATGCCTTTTGACGGATATTTATGTGGCTGCGGTATTTATCTGACATATAATAATGAAGTTTTCTACGAAAAGCATTTGCCGGTTGAAAAAGCAAACGCAATTGCGAAAATGGCAAAAACATGTCAGATTGATGGTGTATTTGAAGGCAGTGATGACGTATATTTTTCAAAAGCAACATCCAGGTTTTCTGATTTGGAAAAGCTGAAATTAAGAATGCGGGAAAGAGGAATGGGAAAAACCAGGTATCTTGAAGACGGAGATTGCCATTTTGATAAGATGTATGTTGTTACAGATGATTCCAGTGATAAAGAAAGATTTTTTGAATATATAAAAGATGATATGGATCTTATTGATCGTGAAGGCGGAGCGTATGAGTGTGTTCCTAAAGGTTGTTCCAAAGCGACTGCGATTCAGATGGTTCTGGACAAGTTTCATTTAGCAAGAGAGCAGTCTTATGTTTTCGGTGACAGCGCAAATGATCTACCGATGTTTCAGTATGCCGGGCATGGAATTGCAATGGAGATTCATAGTCACACTCTTGAACCATACACAGAATTTGTGACAAAAACGGTGGAAGAAGATGGGATAGAATATGCGCTGAAAAGGTTTGGATTGATATAGTACTTGGAAGATTTACTTTGGTTGGAGGAAAAAGATGGAGCTGTTGATCAAGGATACTCCGGTGATGGAGATTGAAGAAAATGGAATATGCATCATTAAAGATTTTGACCGCCTCCCTTTTGCACTTCGAAGAAAAAATATTTCACTAGCGGATTTTATAGAATGGGCATCGAATCGTACCTTATCCATAGGAAGAAGTTACGCTAAGGAAATATTAAATACATTGCGGCTTTCACAAACCAACCGCTATGCTGTGTGCAAAGCGTGCAGAGGCCTGTCTTTGGAAGATGCGTATTGGATCAGGCAGAAAAATGATGAAAGTACTTGGAAGAATGTCAATTTATTTGAAAATCCATTATCTTTGTTCATCACGGAAGTTTCACTTTCGGGGAGAAATGTAAATTATCAGGTAACCGATTATAAAAGAGGGAATACCCACACTCCGGAGCTGACAACTTTAGGGGCAAGTGCAAAAGGATGGATACGGCATGTAGACGGATTACATTTGCATAAAGTAGGAAAATATGAAATACCAACATCAGCTATTTTAACAGTTGCAGGAATTGAACATATCGAATATAAAGTATCAAGAAATGAAGAAGTTGATTTATATTTATCAAAAGAAAGAAAAGACTGGCTTGAAGGCGTTGGTGAAGTGATTGTAAATTCCAGACTCTTTACATCTGAAGACATTTCACTTGTGACTTTTGAAGAGTTTAAGGTATTTTGTGATGCGTATGGGGTGAATCCATATGAAGAAGCTGTTCGTATGGATCGGGAAGCTTACCTGAAAATGCAGATAGCAGATTATCTGCTGAATAATAATGACAGACACGAACAGAACTGGGGATTTTTGATGGAAAATGAGACTGGAAAGCTCATTGGATATTGTCCACTATTTGATCATGATCATGCTTTTTCAGAGTATACGGATATTCTTTCTCAGACTACAGAAGAAAGATGTACATTAAAAGAAGCTGCATTACTGGCTCAGAATGAATTAAATCTTGATTTAAGTGGATTCGACCAAATAGAAAAGCCAGAATACTTGACTGAAAAACAGTGGCAATGCGTGATTGAGAGAAAAGAAAAATTGTGCTACAATGGGCAGTAGGTTTAACGGACAGAAATTTAAGGAGGCACATAAAGATGAAAGAACATATTTTGAGAGACGCTGCGTATGAATTATTGAAAAAATATAACAAGGATTCCTTTCACATCCAGCATGCGCTTACGGTAGAAGGTGTAATGAAATGGTATGCCGGTGAGCTGGGATACGGAGAAGATGAGGAATACTGGGGAATCGTAGGGCTTCTTCATGATATTGATTTTGAGCTTTATCCGAATCAGCACTGCATCAAAGCACCGGAATTATTAAAAGAAGGTGGTGTGCAGGAAGATATCATTCATGCAGTCTGCAGTCACGGATATGGAATTACAGTTGATATTAAGCCAGAACATGAGATGGAGAAAGTTCTGTTTGCGACAGATGAGCTGACAGGACTGATTTGGGCGGCAGCACTGATGCGTCCGTCAAAAAGTGTACAGGATATGGAGGTGAAATCTGTTAAGAAGAAATTCAAAAGCGCGAATTTCGCTGCAGGATGTTCCAGAGAAGTCATTCAGCAGGGAGCAGATATGCTGGGATGGGAGCTTTCGGAATTGATTGAGAAGACGATTTTGGCTATGCGTTCATGCGAAGAGTCGGTTGCAAAAGCAATGGAGGAAATAGAATAAGTGAAGAAGAAAATCAAAAGGTTTCTTCTGATTGTGACGGTAACGGGGATTTGCTACAATATCGGTATGGTAGCGGGGCCCTGGTTTGAGGGCCAGATGGTACAGTATCTGTGTGATATCATCGGTGGTCTTAAGCATCCGTCGGTAATGGTCAGCCTGGTGGTATGCTATGTGCTGACTATTTTATTTGTACAGCTGATGCGCTATCTGAAGAGACTCTATGTAAGAAAGTTTGCAAATGAGTTAAGTAAAGATATGAAGATGACATTGTATCGTAATTTAATATACCAGAAGAAGTCAGAACAAGAGGATGCAGGAGCTGTGATGACAAAAATCATTGCGGACGCAGATGCCTGTGTAGAAGGAATACGCAAATTTACGACTGAGATCTTTGATACGGGAGTAGTGATGATTGCTTATCTGGTGATGTTGCTATATTATGACTGGAAGCTAACAATTCTGTCTATGATCTTTCCTCCCATTGCCTATCTGTTGGCAGAGAGATTAAAAGTTAGTGTAACAAAAAATGTTGCTCTTTCACGGGAAAGCAGTGGCAGACTGAATGCGGCTACGCTGGAACGAATAACGAATGCACTTACTTATCGCATTTATGGACAGGAAAAGAACCAGAATGATGAATATGAAGAGTATTTGTCTGACTATGAAAAGAAATCAATCCGGGCGAATTTGTGGGAAAATGCCATGCAGCCTCTTTATCAGGTAATCTCGATGCTTGGTGCAATGGTAATTATCTGGTTTGGAGGGAAAAATGTGATTGGAACCGGATGGAGAATCTGGAACGTGGCAGCATTTTCCACATTTTTTGCCTGCTATCGTAAGCTTGCGGTCAAGTCATCTAAGGCAGCAAAATTATTTAACGCAATCCAAAAAGCACAGGTGTCATGGAGGCGGATCAAGCCTTATATGAAAGAGATGGAAGAAAAGAAAGAGGAAAAATCTATGTTGCCGGGGGCTTTGAGAGTGTCAGACATTACATATGCATGGCCGGGTCAGAATCCTTTATTTACGGACTTAAGTTTTCAGGCAGAGCCGGGGCAGATTATTGGAATTACCGGGAAAGTTGCCTGCGGGAAATCAACTTTGGGGAAACTTTTTACCGGAGAGCTGATCTGCCATGGGAAAATATTTTTTGGAGAAATGGAATTGCCATTGACAGGAGGATACTTAAATCAAGTGGGATACCTTGGACACCAGCCGGAACTTTTTGGCGGAACAATTGAAGAAAATATATGTATGGGAAAAGAGGGAGATAGTCTCGAGGTTTTACGTGCAGTTTGCATGGATAAAGAAATAGAAATGTTGCCAAATGGTATTTACACACGCATCGGAAGTGGCGGAGTGACACTTTCAGGTGGGCAACAGGCAAGAATTGCACTGGCAAGAACTTTATACCATAAAAAGAAAATCATGGTGCTTGATGATCCGTTTTCGGCTGTTGACATGGAGACAGAAAAACAAATCTTTAAAAATCTCAGAATGTGGTTAAATGACAGTGTGGTGCTATTGATTTCACACAGATTAACCTTGTTTCCTTTGATGGATCAGGTAATCTGGATGGAAAATGGAAAAGCAACGGTATCGAATCATCAGAATCTTATGAATGATGAGGAGAATTACCGAATTCTTTATGAGGCACAGAAGAAGGGGGGAAGGAGCCGTTGATAATTAGAAATCAAGTTGTGCATATTACTGCGGAAACTATATGTAAAAATAAATGGCTGAGTTTCTTCCTTTCTGTTTCGATCATTGGTGCTGTGATGGTTTCACTTCTTCCGCCGCTTGTACTGGAAAAGATTGTAAATCTCATGGCAGAAGGAAAAAGTGTTTCATTTATTATGGCAGCAGTCTATTTTTCTTTTGTGGGAATAGCAGGGATCCTAGAATCGGGAAAAGAGACGCTGATTACTATATTTGGACAAAAAGTTACGCATAGAATAAGATCGACTATGAGTGAAAAATTACTTGTACTTCCGGCAGCTTATTATGTTGAAAAAGAACCGGGGGTTACCTCATCACGATTTGTAAATGATGTAAATACGATAGAAACTTTATTCGAATCCGGTGTGATCAGCATGGTAGCTGATGTATGCCGGTTGGCGGGAATTCTGGCAGTCATTTTTACAAGAAGTAAAGGCCTTGGAATTATGATGATCTTTCTTACTCCGGGTATTATATGGTTGACCAAGTATGTCCAGGCAAAGATGCTAGAAGCACAGATAGAAAGCCGTGTGGCGGTTGGAAGAGTAAATCAGCAGATTCCGGAAACAATGAACAATATGCGGACGATTCGGACACTTCACAGAGAACAGTTTATGCAGAAAAGATATGGGGAGGCAATCGAACAAGGTTTTTTTGCACAGGAAAAATCCAATTTTTATGATGCCATATACTCACCGATTATTGTTTCTGTGAGCGCATTAGCTATTGGAGTTATGATGGCTGCATCTGCCCAGAACGGTATTGTGCGAGAATTATTTGGAATGTCTGCAGGAACGGCAACTGCTCTAATCTCATATATAGGTAGTTTTTTTGAACCTCTTGAAAATATTGGTATGGAAATTCAGAATATACAGTCGGCATTCGCCGGTATGAAACGAATCGATGAATTTATGAGTGAGGAAGAAATAAAATCTAAATCATCCGAAGAAAATAAGGATGTGGCATTTTACAATGAGGATAAAGAAAATGCGGTCTGTATGTCGGGAGTACATTTTCGATATAGTCAAAAAGAAAGAGAGATTTTAGAAAATTTTAGTCTCACCATAAAAAAAGGAGAAGATGTAATTCTGGCCGGTCGTACCGGAGCGGGAAAAAGTACAATCATTAAGTTGATTTCAGGACTTTATACACCGCAAAAAGGGAAAGTACTTGTTTTCGGAATCCCTTCAGATCAAATAGCTGAAAAAGAAAAAAGAAAATGCTTTGGATATGTGGAGCAGCAGTTTCGACTGATAACAGGAACGGTAGGAGAACAGGTTTCGCTTAAGGATCCTTTAGTGACTGAACAGCAGATTGAAGATGCTCTTAAAACAGTAGGATTATGGAAAATAATAGAAAAGTTACCGAAAGGCATTCAAACTCCGTGTACAGAAAATATCTTTTCCCAGGGACAGTTTCAGCTTTTGTCCATTGCAAGGGCAATTGTATTGAATCCGAAAATATTACTATTAGATGAAATTACAGCGAATTTGGATTCTAATACAGAAAAAGAGATGCAAAAGGCTTTACGAAAAGCATCGATAAACAGAACGGTGATTTCTGTTTCACATCGGTTGTATGAGAAGAATGGCGGTCATGTAATATATGTGTAGAAAAATTAAAACATAATTGCCTGAATATTCAGAATTGCATGAAATATAAAAACAGTATTGACAATTCGAAAAGGTAATGATAAGATATGACTCGTTGACTGGACGGAGCGAAAGCAGAGACGGTAAACGGGTCATACTTTTTTATAAGGAATAGACTGAGACAGAGGCTAAG
>JAXFTO010000135.1:0-2956 GCA_034176745.1 Bariatricus sp.
TGTTCAGAGCCAAGCAGATTTGTCAAAAAAGGGCGATGAATGCTTGCATTCGTGAGCACTTTTTTGTACAAATCTATTTGGCGGATACGCCACACTGAGGAAACACGAAGTGTTTTCGAGGTTGGCTCTGAACAGTTACGATAAAATTATCAATACAACTCCACTCAGTGCGAAGGGAATAGCTACTATGATTAAGATTCCAGAGAAATTTTTTAATATCTTCTGTAAGATTGGTACAGAAAAAACATACCATAAGGATGAATCCATTTATCTGCAGGATGACTCTGCTGATTCTCTTTACCTGATCCTATCAGGCAGGGTTCGCGTATATACGCTTTCTTCCTCCGGACGCGAGACCACTCTTGAAATCATTGAAAAAGGACGTATCTTTGGCGAGTCCTCTTTTCTAAGTGACCACGTACGCCCGACCAATGTGACTGCCGTGAACGAAGTAAGACTTGCCATCTGTTCTGTACAAGATCTGATTCCAATATTAAGTGAATCTCAAGAGCTTATGGTTCTTTTATTTCAACATTTAAGCGAAACATGCAATCATTTGTCCAAACAAATCTACCGCCTTACCAATTATGACAGTAGGAAACGGATTGCAAGCTTTCTGCTTGACGAAACAAAAGCTCCTAATTCAGACAAAGGAATTATAAACGATACCTTACCATACTCACATGCAAATATGGCCGAAATACTTGGCTTAAACCGTGTGACAGTCTCCAGAGTGATAGCAGAATTTTCCGAACAGAGCATCCTGCAAAGCCATTACGGGAAAATTATCATCAAAGACCGAGAAAAGCTAAAAAGTATTTTAGAAAAACCTTCCGATTTGTAGCATACGCTACAGTTTTCATGGCATATTACTTCTATAATGATTTGCGGAGGTAATCAACCATGAAAAGCAAACTTTTATCTTATACGATCATTATTTTTGGCGGCATTCTTACCGCAGCCGCATTTGGAATTTTCGTCCTACCGCAAGGCTTTGTCGCAGGCGGCGTAACCGGTCTTTCCGTGATTCTGTCATCCTTTTTAAAGCTTCCAGTTTCCTGGATCGTGCTTTCCATTAACCTGATTCTTTTTGGACTGGGATGGATATTTGCAGGGAGAGAATTCATTTTCAAAACACTCATTATGACGTTTATGTTTCCCATTTTCCTGGATATTTTTGCAAGAGTCACCCTATTTGATGAACTGAAGGCAGATTCTTTTTTGAGCAGCCTGATTGCCGGATGCCTATTAGGCATTGGTTCCGGATTGATTCTAAGAGCGAACGGCTCAAGCGGTGGTTTTGATATTCTCGGCGTTGTCCTGAATAAGAAATTCCGCATTCCCGTTTCGGCAGTAATGTATATCTGTGATTTTTCCATCATCCTGTATCAATCTGTATCAAAGCCTCTGCTTTCGACCATGTATGGAATTGTTGTAATTCTATGCTGCAGCCTTATGATCAATAAAATCATTACCCAGGGTGAGTCAAAAGTACAGCTTTTGATCTTTTCAAAAGAAAGAGAAGCAATCCGAAGGCACCTGTTAGAGACGATCGATACCGGCGTCACAATGCTCCAGGCAGAAGGCGGATATCAGCGAGAAACTACCAAGGTAATTCTCACGATTCTTCCTTACAATAAGGTCGGCGAAGTGAAGAAGATGATCTACGCAGTTGATCCATATGCATTTACTGTGATAAATGGAGTCAACTACGTTGGGGGAAGAGGATATAGTATTCACCGTTAATTCACCAATATCTGTTTTCTTTCATCAAAAACTCCCTTCACACTAAAATGTGAAAGGAGTTTTTTATTATTATCGACATATTTCCATCTGATGCATGCCGAACTAACATATGTCCCGTTTGATTTTCTAATTTTGCATCATAAAAGGGAAGCATTATGCTTCCCTTTAAATCATTGATATAAACAATTATTTCTGAGCAATTGCAGCCTGAGCAGCAGCAAGTCTTGCGATCGGTACACGGAATGGTGAGCAAGACACATAGTCAAGACCGATCTTGTTGCAGAATTCTACAGAAGACGGATCTCCACCGTGCTCTCCACAGATACCGATATGGAGTTTCGGATTAACCGGTTTTCCTAAGTTAATAGCCATTTCCATTAACTTACCAACACCTGTCTGGTCAAGTTTTGCAAATGGATCGTTCTCGAAAATCTTAGCGTCATAGTAAGCATTTAAGAACTTACCAGCATCATCACGAGAGAATCCAAATGTCATCTGTGTTAAGTCGTTAGTACCGAAGCAGAAGAAGTCAGCTTCTTTAGCGATTTCATCAGCTGTAAGAGCAGCTCTTGGGATCTCGATCATTGTACCAACTTCGTATTCAAGTTCGATACCTGCAGCAGCGATTTCTGCATCTGCAGTCTCAACTACGAATTTCTTAACATATTTTAACTCTTTGATCTCGCCAACGAGCGGAATCATGATTTCCGGTTTAACTGCCCAATCCGGATGAGCTTTCTTAACGTTGATAGCAGCGCGGATAACAGCTTTTGTCTGCATCTTAGCGATTTCCGGATAAGTTACGGCAAGACGGCATCCACGATGTCCCATCATCGGGTTGAATTCGTGCAGAGAATCGATGATCGCTTTGATCTGCTCAACTGTCTTGCCCTGAGCATCAGCAAGCTTCTTGATATCTTCTTCTTCTGTAGGTACGAATTCATGAAGCGGCGGGTCAAGGAAACGGATAGTAACCGGATTTCCTTCCAGTGCTTCGTAAAGTGCTTCGAAGTCTCCCTGCTGTTCCGGAAGAATCTTCTCAAGTGCAGCTTCTCTTTCTTCTACGGTTTCAGCACAGATCATTTCACGGAATGCATCAATTCTGTTTCCTTCGAAGAACATATGCTCTGTACGGCAAAGTCCGATACCTTCTGCTCCAAGTTCACGAGCTTTCTTAGCATCTGCCGGTGTATCAGCATTTGTACGAACT
>JAXFTO010000136.1:0-21442 GCA_034176745.1 Bariatricus sp.
TGTTCAGAGCCAAGCAGATTTGTCAAAAAAGGGCGATGAATGCTTGCATTCGTGAGCACTTTTTTGTACAAATCTATTTGGCGGATACGCCACACTGAGGAAACACGAAGTGTTTTCGAGGTTGGCTCTGAACAGTTACGAAAACTTTATTTCATAAGTAGGAACTATTGACAGAAAAATGGAAGAATGGTAAAATTAGACTAAAGTTCAAACGATGGTCTAAAATGTTAGAAGGAGACATACTAATGACGTTAGTTACAAATATACAGAAATATTCAATACATGACGGTGACGGAATCCGGACCAGTATCTTTTTCAAAGGATGTCCGCTTCGTTGCGCATGGTGTCATAACCCTGAGACACAGAATTTTAAGAATCAGATTCTGACGAATCGGGAGAAGTGTACAGGATGTGGAGCCTGCGTAAGTGCCTGTCCGAACGGAGCCATAACAATTGAAGATGGCAAAGCCGTTACGGATCATGGCAAATGTAACGGATGCGGGAAATGTGTAGAATACTGCCTTGCCAATATCCGTGAAGTTGCCGGAACAGAATATGAGGTCAAGGAACTTGTAAAAGAGGTCATGAAGGACGAGATGTTTTATGAAGAATCCGGTGGTGGCGTCACTTTATCCGGTGGGGAAGTGATGTGCATGGATATGGATTATATTCTGAAACTGGTTAAGGAACTTGACAGGCGCGGCATTTCGATTACAATAGATACTTGCGGATATGCGCCGTATGAGAATTTTGAAAAGATTCTTCCATATATTAATACATTTCTTTATGATGTCAAGGCAATTGACGATGAAGTACATAAGAAATATATCGGAGTCGGCAATGAACTGATTCTTGATAATCTGATAAAATTAAGTGCAGACCCTGCAAGGAAGGCGAAGATATACATCCGCATTCCTACAATCAAAGGGGTGAATGCAGATGATGCGAGTATGCAGGCGATCATCGACTGGCTGAAAGCTCATAATATACAGGTGGCGCAGGTGAACCTGCTTCCTTATCATAATACCGGAAGCAGCAAGTACGGAAGACTGGAGACAGACTATCCGGGAGAAAAATTTGAGACACCGACGCAAGAAGAAATGGAACACTTTGTAAACCTGTTTAAGCAGGCAGGATTTCAAAACTCAAAAATAGGAGGGTAATGCTATGGAAAAAAGAGGAATGAATGCAAGAGTTCAGGCACTTCGTGAACTGAGTGTGACCACACAGCCGCACATCGATCTGGAGAGAGCGAAAAGTGAAACTGAAACTTACAAGAAGTATGAAGGACAGCTGTCTATTCCGGAACTTCGCGGACAGGTGCTCTATGATTATTTTTCAACAAAAACTCTTTATATCGGAGAGGGAGAACTGATAGTTGGCGAGAAAGGTGACAGCCCGCAGGCAGCACCTACATTCCCGGAACTCTGCTGCCATACAGTAGAAGATATGCATGTTATGAATGACCGTGACCTGATCAACTTCTCTGTTAAGGAAGAAGACTATGATTATCAGGAAAAGGTGGTAATTCCTTACTGGGATAACCGTTCTACACGTTCGAAGATCATTGCAAACATGACACCGGAATGGAAAGCGTGCTACGAAGCAGGTATTTTTACAGAATTTATGGAGCAGAGAGGACCTGGACATACAGTAGGATCTGTTAAGATTTATGAAAAAGGTTTCCTGGATTATAAAGAAGATATCCAGAAAGCAATCGACGCACTGGATTTCCAGAATGATACAGAGGCATTTGACAAGAGAAATCAGCTTCGCGGAATGTCAAAAGCCTGTGATGCAATCATGAAACTTGGTGAGCGCTATGCTGCATATGCAAGAGAACTTGCTGAGAAAGAGACTGATGAGCAGAGAAAAGCAGAGCTTCTTCAGATCGCCGCAAACTGTGATGTGGTTCCGGCTCACAAACCGGAGACATTCTGGCAGGCAATTCAGATGTACTGGTTTGTTCATCTGGGAGTTACAACAGAGCTGAATCCATGGGATGCTTATTCACCGGGACGTTTTGACCAGCATCTGAATCCGTTCTATGTAAGAGATACAGAAGCAGGAATTCTTGATGATAAGAAAGCACTTGAACTTCTGGAATGCCTGTGGGTAAAATTCAACAACCAGCCGGCACCTCCGAAGGTAGGAATTACGCTGAAGGAAAGCTCTACATACACTGATTTTGCAAACCTGAACACAGGTGGTATCACACCGGATGGTGAAAATGGTGTTAACGATGTAAGTTACCTGATTCTTGACTGCATGGATGAGATGAAGCTTCTTCAGCCAAGTTCAAACGTTCAGATCAGCCGTAAGACACCACAGAAATTCCTTAAGAGAGCATGTGAAATCTCCCGTAAAGGATGGGGACAGCCGGCATTCTATAATACAGAAGCAGTTATTCAGGAACTGCTGAACGCAGGAAAGACTCTGGAAGATGCAAGACGCGGCGGTACCAGTGGATGTGTTGAAACAGGGGCGTTTGGAAATGAAGCTTACATCCTTACCGGATACTTCAATATCCCAAAGGTGTTTGAACTGACTTTAAATAACGGATTTGACAAGATGAGCGGAAAACAGCTCGGACTGAAGCTTGGATATGCAACAGACTTCAAGACCTATGATGAACTGTTTGATGCATTTAAGAAACAGATGAAATACTTCATCGATATCAAAATCGAAGGAAGCAATGTAATCGAGAAGATTTTCGCTGAGTATATGCCGGCACCGTTCCTTTCCATCATTACAAACGATTGTATTTCAAAAGGAAAAGACTACAATGCAGGCGGAGCAAGATACAATACCAAATATCTCCAGGGCGTTGGTATCGGTACCATCACAGACTGTCTTGCAGCTGTTAAATACAATGTATATGATCAAAAGACATTTACCATGGAAGAACTCATGCAGGCGCTTGACGATAACTTCGAAGGCCATGAGAGAATTCTGAATCTGGTTAAAAACCATACACCAAAATATGGTAATGACGATGATTACGCAGATGATATCATGAAGAGTGTATTTGGTTATTACCAGGGCGAAGTTACCGGAAGAAAGAATATGCTGGGCGGAACATACCGTGTCAACATGCTTCCAACAACATGTCACGTTTATTTTGGTGATGTCATGATGGCCAGCGCAAATGGACGTCTTGCTCATGTCCCGGTATCTGAAGGTATTTCTCCGGAAAAGGGAGCAGATACAAACGGACCTACAGCAGTTATCAAATCATGCGCTAAGATGGATCACCTGATGACAGGCGGAACCCTTCTGAACCAGAAATTTACTCCAAGCGTAGTGGCAGGAGAAGAAGGTCTTGATCAGATGGCAAATCTGGTTCGTTCATACTTCAATATGGATGGTCACCATATTCAGTTTAACGTAATTGACCGCGAGACACTGATTGCAGCACAGAAGAATCCGGAAGAATACAAAGATCTGATCGTTCGTGTTGCCGGATACAGTGATCATTTCAGAAACTTAAGCAAAGCTCTGCAGGATGAAATCATTAACCGTACAGAGCAAAGCTTTAACTAGGAGGCACTAATTCAAAATGAAGAGAGAGTTTTTCGAAGAGAACAGAAAAGAATTGTATAAAAGTCTTGAGCCTCAGTCACTTGTAATTATGCTTGCAGGACATGCGCCGAGAAAGACGAATGATGAAGATTATCCGTTTTTCACAAACCGCAATTTCCTGTATTTAACAGGTGTGGAACAAGCTGGAACGATTCTTATGGCGGTGATCGGAAATAATGGGGAATATGAAGAAAAAATGTATATCTTACCGCCGGATGCAATGAAAGAACGCTGGACCGGCAGAAGAATTAAAGAAGCCGAAGCGGAAGAAAAATCAGGAGTTCATACTTTTGGATATGTAGACTCATTCAAAGAAGAAATGGAAAGATATATCCATTCGGGAAATATCAAACGTGTATGTCTTGATTTTGATGAAGCGTTCCAGAAAGATGGAGGAAATGAAGCGTTTGTTCTTGCAGGGGAACTGAGAAAGACAGCTCCATATATGACACTTGAAAATATCCATCCGCAGCTGAAACGTCAACGTACCATCAAGAAACCATGTGAGATTGAGGCAATGAGAAAAGCAGAAATCATCACAGGTGCCGGAATTGAAGCAATGATGAGAGCATCAAAACCAGGTATGTATGAGTATCAGTATAAGGCAGAGTTTGATTATGCGCTTGCACAGAGAGGTGTTCTTGCACCGGGATTCCCATCTATTATTTCGGCAGGTGATAATAACTTCTGTATTCATTATTATGACTATCGCGGACAGTCTAAAGATGGCGATATGATTCTCAATGATGTTGGAGCGGTTTGGGATTATGAAATCAATGATGTATCCAGGGGATGGCCGTGCAACGGAAAATTCTCTGAACGTCAGAAACTTCTGTACCAGTGTGCATATAATACATCTGAGTACATGTTTAAAACACTGAAACCGGGAATTCCGATGGCAGAAGTAGACAAGATGGTTCGCCAGTATAACTATGAACAGTTAAGACAGGCCGGCGTATGCAAGAACTATGATGATATTGGAACTTATATGTGGCATGGCGGAGCACATCATGTGGGATTTGATGTACATGATGTAGTGGATGCCAAAGACAGACTTACTGCACCGAATATGGTATTCTGTATTGATGTTGGAATTTACCATGAAGAGTGGGGAATCGGATTCCGACTTGAGGATAACTGCCTTATTACGGAAGATGGATGTGAAAATCTTTCCCATGCGATTCCAAGAACAATTGAACAGATTGAAGGTATCATGGGGCACTAAGAATGATAAAGAAAAAGGACATGTCAAAATGATATGTCCTTTTTAAATACTTTGATTTTAGGTAAGTCTCTTTTCAAAGTTACCGGTGATATCGCAGCCTTCGGTGAAAATCATGAAAGCATCTTTATCAATAGACTGTACAATCCGTTTCAGACGGTTTACTTCGTATTTGGAGATGACAACCATCAATATGGATGAGCTTGCATGAGTATAAGCACCTTCGCCGTCCCAGTTTGTTACGCCTCGTCTCATTTCCGACATGATCGCATCGGCAACACCGGATTTTTTCGTAAATATCATGACGCTTACATTGATGTTCTGCACATGTACCCGGTCGCATGCGATAGAATATACAACACCATAGATCAGTGAGTAGATTACGATTTCCATGTTGAACATGAAAAGACAGATGCTGTATACGAATACGTTAATCAGAAGACCAACTTTACCGACACTGAATCCCGGAAATTTTTGTGTCATATATATCCCCAGAATGTCCTGACCTCCTCCGGAGCTTCCACCGCGAAGGATTAGTCCTGAACCTGCGCCGGCAATAATACCGCCGATAACACATGCGGTAAGATAATCCTCAATAATCGGAGTTGAAGGAATCGGAATAAATGTTAATGCTGCGGTCTGTACAACGATAACGACCATAGAACGGGCAAAAAATCCTTTTCCCATCTTTGACCATGCCAGATAAATCAGCGGCAGGTTGATTAAGAAGTAGATAATACCGGCGATATCTGTCTGTCCGAAGTTGATACCGGTGACATTGATCAAAAGGGTACGTATCAGCTGTGCGATACCCATGAATCCGCCATTGTACAATGAAAGCGGAATAATCATAATGTTCAGCCCGAATGCGAACATCACAGCGCCGAATACTGCAGTGCCCAGAGATGTAATCTGATGCCGCTGCTTTTTGAAAATTGGTAAATTGAATGACATACTGTTTCCCCCTTGTCCCAAAATTATTCCCAACATTATGAGTATAGAGAAAAGCAGTAAGAAAATCAATGATAAAATATAATAATACGGTAAAAATCATGTAAGATTTTGTTTTTATTGAGATTCGGGAAGACTTTCAAGTGCATAATCTTTTCCAATAGTGAAGTGATCCGTATGAAGAATCTCGTAAGCATGTTCATAATCATTATTTCTCATATATTTGACCATCTTCTTTAAGTTGGCGTTCGCAGAATCAATACGCATACCGCTTTTTAAAGAATAAAGTCCGATTCGCACCAGCTCTGCAAGGTTCGATTCATAAAAGCGGGTAATACGCTCATTTTCAAAAATGCTGATGATTTCAAGATGCATCTTTGTATCGGCAAGCTCCCATTCAAAAGAATCTCCTGCAGCAGCACACATATGTACGACCTGTGCTTCTATTTTATAAGAAAATTCTTCGGCCCTACCGCTATCAAATATCATCTTAAAAGCTGCGCCTTCGAACAATTCACGTATCTGGTAGATTTCCAGTACAGACTTGTAGCTGATTTCCTTCACGCGCATGGATTTGTAATAATCTGTCGTGATCAGCCCCTCAGTCTGAAGCATCTTAAGCGCAGTTCGTATGGGATTGCGGCTCATTCCCAGATCCTGGGTAAGCATGGCTTCGGTGAGTGTCATGCCCGGAGCGTAAGTGAGGTTGATTATATTGTTCTTTATTTTTTCATATGCCTGGTCGGCAAGAGATTTTCTCCCAGCAGTCATAAGGACTCCTTTCAATGATCTAAAAACTTTGTTTATATTGTACAAAATATGGGGGATGAATTCAAGGTTTTGCAGAAAAATGTCAGTTGATTATTTTTGCGCTTTGAATCTATTGACATTTTGGAATACAAATGTTAAATTGTATGCAAATAAAGAAATTGTATACAAATTGAATGGTTGTATACAATAAAACAACAAAACAAAGAGGGCTTATTTATTACAAAAATGTGCGGTAGAACAAGCGTCATGAGCACGTATGTAAGGAGGAAAAGGGCATGAAATTAGGATTTATTGGATGCGGCAACATGGCAGGAGCTATGATGAAAGGGATTATTGAGAATCATATTTTTGAACCGGGAGAAATCATCGGATCAGATTTATTTGCTCCTGGAAGAGAAAAGTTAAGAGATAAATACGGAATTACTGTTACAGAAAATAATAAAGAAGTGGTTGAAAATGCAGAAATAGTTGTACTTTCTATTAAACCTCAGTTTTATGAAAGTGTAATTGAAGAAATCAGACCGCTTGTGAGACCGGAACAGATTATTGTTACGATTGCTCCGGGTAAGAAACTGGAATGGCTTGGAGAACGCTTTGGAGACACTGTAAAAATCATCCGCACGATGCCGAATACACCGGCAATGGTCGGAGAAGGTATGACTGGTGTTACACCGAATAAGAATATCACGAAAGAAGAACTTGACTATGTATGCCATATTCTTCAGGGATTTGGTAAGACTGAAGTGATCACAGAGAACCTGATGGATGTAGTTGTATCTGTAAGCGGAAGCTCTCCAGCATACATTTTTATGTTTATTGAAGCGATGGCAGATGCGGCAGTAAAAGAAGGAATGCCGAGAGTTCAGGCATATAAGTTCGCTGGACAGGCAGTGCTTGGAAGTGCGAAGATGCTTCTCGAGACCGGGGAACATCCGGGAGTACTCAAAGATATGGTCTGCTCACCTGGAGGAACAACGATCGAAGCAGTTCGTGTGCTGGAAGAGAGAGGACTTAGAAGTGCTGTATTTGAAGCAATGGAAGCATGCGCAGAGGTTGCAAAAAATATGTAATTATGATAGAATACATAGAGAGGCCGGGTGTACTTGTGCATCCGGTCATTTCTATATTCAATAAATTCTGAATGAAAGAATTTCAGGATATCTGCCTGATATAAGTGAGGGCAGAATTAGGAGGTTAGTCTAGTGGCATCAAAGCAGAACGTGAAGCGTAGAATCGTGGATGCAGCGTGGGAATTATTCTATGAAAAAGGATATGACGATACAACGGTAGATGACATTATTCGTTTGTCTGATACCTCAAAGGGTTCATTTTATTATTATTTTTCCGGAAAAGATGCACTTCTTGATACGCTTTCAACGATTTTGGATGAATATTATATAAAGTTGGAAGAAGAGCTGGATGAGGATATGAACAGTTTTGATAAGCTTATCTATCTGAATTATCAGTCGCATTTATTTATCGAGAAGAAAATTGATGTGGCACTTCTTGCATCATTATATTCTACACAGTTGATCGCGAAAGGGGATCGGAATCTTCTGGATCAGAACCGTACATATTATAAACTAATCAGCAAGATCATAGAGGAAGGTCATGTGCGCAATCAAATCAGCAGGGAGAAATCCATTCAGGAAATTACGAAGTATTATTCTCTTTGTGAGCGTGCACTTATTTCAGACTGGTGTCTGAACAGGGGAAGTTACTCTCTTGCAGGATACAGTAAAGAGTATATGCCGATCTTGATGGAACATTTTAGAGTGCAGGAATAGAAGCAGAGAGGACAGATTACATGAATAAGAGTGATAATAAAGGACTTTTGTCGGTACACCTGGCAGTGTTCCTGTTCGGGGTAGTTGGACTTTTTGCAAAGCTTGTGAATCTCCCGGCGGTGATCATTGTTCTTGGCCGAGTATTTTTCTCTTCCCTTTTTCTGTGGATTTTCTTATTTATAAGGAAACAGCGGATCTGGTTATATGAGAGGAATGAATATTTGTGGATGGCAGCGGCCGGTGTGATACTTGCAGTCCACTGGAGCAGCTTTATGCAGGCGATACAAAGTTCAACAGTGGCAGTAGGAACGCTGACATTTTCTACATTCCCTTTATTTGTAACTTTTATGGAACCGTATTTGTTTCATGAAAAATTAAAAGTGAGAGATGTGATTTGTGCATGTATCATGCTTGTCGGAGTTTTCCTTATCGTACCGGAGTTTTCACTGGAAAATACGATGACAAGAGGTGTTCTGTGGGGACTATTAAGTGCTGTTACATATGCGGCGCTGTCTCTGCTTAACCGGCGTTTTACGGAAAAATACCAGGCTGCAGTGGTGTCGTTTTACGAACAGGGAGTGGCAACGGTGGTATTACTTCCGACATTGTTTCTTTTAAAACCGGAAGTTACGATCAGAGATCTTAGCGTACTTATGGTTCTGGGAGTTGTTTTTACTGCTTTGGCACATTCGCTTTTTATTAACGGATTAAGAACAGTCAGAGTGCAGACTGCGGGGATCATTTCCGGACTGGAATCGGTGTATGGAATTGCATGTGCACTAATTTTTCTGGGAGAAGTACCGGGGATGCGTGAAATAGCAGGCGGAATCTTGATTCTTGCAGTTGTATTTTATTCGACAAAGGAAGCTGCCGAGTAAAAATGTAGGATAAATTAAAATAAAACTATTTACGAACGGAAAGAGTTTCGCTAAAATAGGGTACAGTAATGTATAAATATAGAGAAGGAGATTGAGATTATGGCAAATCCAGTAGTAACATTCGAGATGGAAAATGGTGATGTAATGAAGGTGGAGCTGTATCCGGAAGTTGCTCCGAACACAGTGAATAACTTTGTTTCATTAGTGAATAAAGGTTTCTATGATGGACTTATTTTCCATCGTGTCATTAACGGATTTATGATTCAGGGAGGTTGCCCGGACGGAACAGGAATGGGTGGCCCGGGATATTCGATAAAAGGAGAATTCCGTCAGAACGGTTTTGATAATCGGTTAAAGCATGAGCCGGGAGTGATTTCTATGGCGCGTGCGATGCATCCGAATTCAGCAGGATCCCAGTTCTTTATCATGCACAAGACTTCACCGCACCTTGACGGAGCTTATGCAGCATTTGGCCAGATTATTGAAGGAATGGATGTTGTGAATAAGATTGCAGAGACGGATACGGATTTCAGAGACAGACCGCTTGAAGAACAGAAGATTAAGAAAGTAACGGTTGAGACATTTGGGGTGGATTATCCGGAACCGGAGAAGTGTTAGAAAATTCTTCTGGCAGCAACAGTATAAATTAAGAACAGAAGGCAGCGTTTAAAAGGCGCTGCTTTACTGATATGAGGAAATAGCATGAAGATGATTAAGACAGATAAGCTGATATTTGAATATGCGAAGCGCGATGAAGAGGGAAATATCATCGGGAAGAGCCGTGCGGTCGATGAAGTGGATCTTGACATTGAACCGGGGCAGTTTATTGCGATTCTCGGACATAACGGTTCGGGAAAATCTACACTTGCAAAGCATATGAATGCGATATTGATTCCTTCGGGAGGTACCATGTGGGTAGACGGCAAGGATACACGTGAGGAAGAGTATCTGTGGGATATCAGACAGAGTGCGGGAATGGTATTCCAGAACCCGGACAATCAGATTATTGGAACTGTAGTGGAAGAGGATGTGGGATTCGGCCCGGAGAATCTGGGGGTACCGACAGAACAGATCTGGCAAAGAGTGGAAGAAAGTCTGAAGTCTGTGGGAATGATTGAATACCGGCACCATTCACCGAATAAACTGTCCGGAGGCCAGAAGCAGAGAGTTGCGATTGCAGGCGTTATGGCAATGCGTCCGAAGTGTATTGTTCTGGATGAGCCAACAGCCATGCTGGATCCGAACGGACGTAAAGAAGTGCTGGAAAGTGTCCATGAATTAAGAAAGAAAGAGCATATTACTGTCATATTGATCACGCATTATATGGAAGAAGTTGTCGACGCGGATCAGGTGATCGTTATGGATCACGGGCATGTTGTAATGCAGGGAACTCCGAGAGAAATTTTTTCACAGGTGGATCTGTTAAAGCAATATAGATTGGATGTCCCTCAGGTGACGATTCTGGCAGATGAACTGCGAAAAAGGGGACTCGATATTCCGGCCGGAATTTTGAAAAAGGAAGAATTGGTGGAAATATTATGTCGATAAAATTAGAGCATGTGAATTACGTTTACAGTGAAGGCACCGCTTATGAGAAACAGGCTTTAAAAGACATTTGTCTGGAGATACCGCATGGACAGTTTGTGGGAATTATCGGTCACACAGGGTCGGGCAAATCGACTTTGATTCAGCATCTGAACGGTCTTATTAAAGCGACAAGCGGAACGATTTATTATAATGGTGAGAATATATATGCTGATGGTTATAATATGAAGGAACTGCGCAGCCAGGTCGGACTGGTATTCCAGTATCCTGAACATCAGCTTTTTGAAGTGGATGTGTTAAAAGATGTCTGCTTCGGCCCGAAGAATCAGGGACTTTCAGAAGCAGAGTGTAAAGCGCGCGCACTGGAAGCACTAAAACTGGTAGGTCTTAAGGAAAAATATTATGAGCAGTCGCCGTTTGAACTATCCGGTGGACAGAAGAGAAGAGTGGCAATTGCCGGTGTTCTTGCAATGTGTCCGAAGGTATTGGTTCTGGACGAGCCGACGGCAGGTCTGGATCCCAAGGGTAGAGATGATATCCTGGATCAGATCGCACATCTGCATAAAGCAAGTGACATGACGGTGATTCTTGTGTCACACAGTATGGAAGATATTGCAAAATATGTGGACCGCATTATTGTGATGAACCATGGACAAGTGATGTTCGACGATGTACCGAAAAAGGTGTTTTCACATTATAAAGAACTGGAATCTGTAGGACTTGCGGCCCCTGAGGTAACTTATATTATGCACGAATTAAAAGAACAAGGGCTGGATGTGTCTGTTCAGGCAACTACAGTAGAAGAAGCGGCGGATGAGATCATGGCAGCAATGGCAAAGAAGGAGAAGGCGGAATGATTCGAGATATTACAATAGGACAATATTATCCGGCGAACAGCAGGATTCATCGTCTGGATCCAAGGGTGAAAATTGTATGTACCCTTCTGTTTTTGATTTCACTATTTACCTTTAAGAGTATTATCGGATATCTGCTTGCAACACTGTTCCTCATGGGAATGGTGAAATTGTCAAAAGTACCAGTGAAATATATTTTAAAGGGATTAAAGCCGATCATCATGCTGCTCATGATCACGGTTGTGTTTAACTTGTTCCTTACACCGGGAGGAGAACTGCTTTTCCATTTTGGTCCGCTTAAGATTACAGAACAGGGATTAAATACTGCAGTTTATATGGCAATACGTCTGATCTATCTGATCATGGGTTCTTCACTTATGACACTGACTACGACGCCGAATGCGCTGACAGATGGACTGGAAAGCCTGCTAAAGCCACTTGGAAAACTGAATGTGCCTGTACATGAAATCGCGATGATGATGTCAATTGCGCTTCGCTTCATTCCGATCCTTCTGGAAGAAACGGATAAGATTATGAAGGCGCAAATTGCGCGCGGCGCAGATCTGGAGAGTGGAAATATTATTCAGAAAGCCAAGGCGATGATTCCGATCCTGGTACCGCTTTTTGTTTCGGCATTCCGAAGAGCGAATGATCTTGCGATGGCGATGGAGGCCAGATGCTATCACGGCGGAGAAGGAAGAACGAAGATGAAGCCGCTGGTTTATAAAGGAAGAGATTATGCGGCATATGCGATTACGATCGTGTATGTAGTGATCTCTTTTGTGGCAGGAAGATATATACCTTTTAAGATATGGATTTTTTAAGATGAGAAGAATAAAATTGACGGTTGCATATGACGGCACTAATTATTGTGGATGGCAGGTGCAGCCAAACGGTATTACAATTGAAGAAGTGCTGAATAGAGCGATCAGTAAACTGACGGAAGAGAAAATCTCGGTAATCGGTGCGAGCCGGACAGACTCCGGTGTCCATGCGCTTGGAAATGTTGCTGTTTTTGATACCGAAAGCCGGATTCCGGCAGAACGGTTTTCATACGCGCTGAATCAGAGACTTCCGGAGGATATTGTAGTGGTGAAGTCGGAAGAAGTAGAACTTTCCTGGCATCCGCGATATCAGAAAACTTTAAAAACTTATGAATACCATATTTTCAATGCGAAAACGCCGGTTCCAACAAAGCGACTTTACAGCAGTTTTGTCAGCTTTGAATTGGATGTTAAGCGGATGAGAGAGGGCGCTGCGTATCTGCTCGGAGAACATGATTTCGCAGCGTTTTGCTGTATTCATACGAATGCGAAGACAACAGTGCGGACGATCACCGATCTGCAGATTCTCCAGAATGAGCAAAATCCGGAGGATATCACGATCCGGATTACAGGAAATGGATTTCTGTATAATATGGTCAGAATCATTGCAGGAGTGCTGATCCGTGTGGGAAGAGGATTCTATGAACCGGAAAAAGTACTGGAACTTCTGGAAGGAAAAGAGAGGAAGCGTGAAGCGGTGACGGCACCGCCCCAAGGATTATGTCTGGTGGAGATAAGATATGCAGGCGGTGGCTCATTTGGAAATTGCGATTGTTGATCTTAAAATAGCAATGTAGATTACTGTATTTTAAAATATATGGGGAATGAGCATGAAATTATTAAAGTTGGTTATTGTGGATGATGAGCCTATTCTTCTGCAGGGATTATTGAAAACTTACGACTGGAAAAGCATGGGATTTGAAGTTGTGGGAACGGCACAGAGCGGAGAGCAGGCGATTCAGGTTATAAAGGAAAAAAGACCCCATGTGGTTCTGACAGACATCCGTATGAAGCAGATTTCGGGGCTTATGGTGATGGAAGAGATTCAGAAGGCAGATATAGACTGCCTGTTTATCGTACTTAGTGCATACCGGGATTTTGAGTACGCGCGTCAGGCCTGTGAACTGGGGGCTTTTGCCTATTTACTGAAACCGATTGAAGATGAAAAGCTTCAAGAAACGATGGAGAATGCATATAAGAACTGCATTTCCCAGATTGAGAACGTTGAGCGGATTGAAAGCTGGGAAAAGATGGTGAAGAAGGATTCGGATAGTTTCCTTCAGGTAATCGTGCAAAAATATCTTCAGAAAAGAATCACATTTGAGAAAATGGAGCAGGTTTTTGACACAGTAGATGATGTGATCAAGGAGAAAGACCGGTTCATTGCACTTTGCGTAGACATCGATCTTACCTACAAGATCACGAATGCTCTGGATTATGAGGCGGCGAAGTTTTCTGTGATTCAGTATCTGGAACAGGTAATTTCAGAAAAGTATTATTTCTGGCATTTTGAAAGTGATGAAGGATATTATGTGTTCCTCGTAAAAACGGACCGGAATGATACGGTGAAAGAGCTGAAGATTCTGCTTGAGAGAATCAAAGAGGAGAAGAACTTTCCGGTGGTGGCATCTATTTCCAAACCTTATAAAGGAATGCAAGGAATCGGAAGGAGCTATGAAGAGGCAGAAAAGTTATTTGGACTAGCAAGTGCATCTGGGGCAAGTGCTTTTACGATGCCGGAAGAGATCGAGGAGTATGAAGAACGTACGGATTATGAGGATGCTGAAGTTTTAATCATGAATGCGGTGCGAAAAAACGATGAAAAAGAGCTGAAAAAAGCGTTTGTACATTTTATTTACAGCCTTCCTGAGGAAGAAGAAGTACAGGTACAGCTATTACATAAGTCTATGCTTCGAGTCGAATTTATGGTGAAAGATACTTATGGGATGACTCCGGAGTTAAGAGAACAGTTCCGGAATTATTATTCAAATATCAGCAACTTAAGTGCGGCAAAATCGGTGGATGTATGTTATCGGATTCTCGGAAGTGTGATTGAAGAGAGAAAAAAGAGTGCCGGTAAAGACGAGACGCGATATTTTAAAGAATATATGTCGATTGCGGTCGGTTATATAGAGGAGCATCTGAATGAAGAAGATCTGTCAATTGTCCAGGTGGCAACTCATATTTATTTAAATCCTGTTTATTTTGGAAGAGTTTTTAAAAATACATTTCATATGACATTTAAGAAATACCTCCTGCAGCAGAGAATGGAGCGGGCAAAAAAACTGCTTCTGGAGGGAAATGAGAGCATTGGCAGTATTTGTGAACAAGTGGGAATTAACAACCCGTCATATTTTTCGCATTTATTCAAAGAAGCTACCGGAATGCTGCCAAGTGAATACAAACGGGAAAGTGAGAAGGGATAAAAACCGAATATGATTTTCAAAAGGATGAAATCAGGGATTCAAAGAAAATATTTAAAACATATGCTTGCGCTTCTGGTTCTGGCACTTTTGATGTCCAGTATCGGTGTGTGGCTTACCACTTATCAAAGGATGAAGAGCACGATTGTGGATAAATATGCATTTCTTGATGAAGAGATGGGGATTGCACTAGACGCTTTGGTTCAAAAAAGTGATGAGGTGCTGGCGGAATGTATTATTAATACGGATGTTCAGAACAGTTTGAGAATAAAAAAGCTTGAAGAAGTGGAAAAAACAACGATTAGTAAATATTTTGCTTATATTGATATGGAAAATGTTTCGGAATATTGTTATGTAGATAATAAAAAGAATGTGTATACCCGATCGTATTCGAAAATAGATTATGAGGATTTTAAGAACAGTAAACTGGCAGCACGCCTTGGCAAATCATATGCAACAACGAAGTGGTTTCTGGCTCCGGATAATCTGTTTGGTGACGGAGAAGAAGCGCTGTTTATCGGCAGATATGTGCACAGTATGGAATACGCACATGAGCCCGGAATGCTGTTTCTTAAAATGAGTCCTAAATTCCTGGAGGAGGTTCTCGGAAGAAATACGGATTCGATTTCGGAAGCTGCGGTAGGAATCATGGATGAAAAGGGAAACATTTGGAAAAGCTGGCATCCCGGAGGATATGAAATGCCGGATTCAGATACAAAACTTATTCGTGAAATGGCGAAAGAGGATGTAAGCGGAATGATCTGTCAGGGGGAAAAGATTGACAGTGGACTTCTTTCCGCCTATCGTCAGAATGAAACGGGACTTATTGTGTATACGATTGTGACGGACAGCGTTATTTCCCAGGATATGGGAAAAACATTGTTGATTTTAGGCGGTATTTATCTCATGGTCGCAGTGGTTGCGATCAATCTGAGTATCTATTTTTCAAAAAGATTTGCGAAACCAATCAAGATGATCAGTGAAGAGATGACAAGCTTTGACGGAAATGATTTCAGTAGAAAGATTGAACTGAATACGAACACAGAATTAGACCAGATCGGGAAATCCTATAATCAGATGCTGCTAAATATCGAAAATCTGCTCGAAGAGATCAAAATGCAGGAAAAGGAACTGCGAACGAGTGAAATGAACATGCTGATCAGTCAGATTAATCCGCATTTCATGTATAATACATTGGACACGATTTATATGCTTGCCCGGATAAACGGAGAAGAGACATCAATGAGAATGATTCAGGCATTGTCAAAATATCTTCGTTTGTCACTCAGCAAAGGAAACGATATCGTAACGGTAGAAGATGAGTTGGAAAATATGAAAAGCTACATGGAAATTCAGCAGATCCGCAACGAGAATCTGTTTGATTTCCGGATTGACTGTCAGGTAGATGCAAAGAATACGTGGATTTTGAAGCTGATTTTGCAGCCGCTTGTGGAAAATTCGATTAAATATGGATTTTGTGAAATCTATAAAGGCGGAGAAATCCATATCCTGATAAAAGAAATTGAAAGTATGCTTTGTGTGGAAGTATGGAATAACGGAAAGCCGATTGATGAAAAGATGGCCATGAAGATCAATGCGTTAAACGGGGCACCGCTCAGAGCAATAAAAGAATGTTTTCCGGATAAGAAGCATGGATACGGCGTAACGAATGTGATGACACGATTGCGGCTGAAATATGGAGAGGATGTACGATTTGAATATAGGGCAGAAGAAAACGGAACCAGGTGTATTATCAGGATTCCGGATGATGGAAAAGAGAACAAAGAGTTTTAAAAAGTATCGATTGGCGGCACTTGCACTTGCGATGATTGTGGGACTTACGTCCGGGTGCAGCAGCGGCAGCGAAGAGAAGAATAAAAAAGCGGATAATGAGGAAGTCCATATACCGGTAATTTTTACGGTGAATCCGACAAATGGTAAAAAAAGTAATCAGGAACTGGTAGAAGCTTTTAATAAAGAGTATGATGGGATTTATCAGGTTGATGTGGAATGGGTTCTGGAAACAGAGGAGGAATATCGGCAGAATCTGAAGCGACAGAATGTGACGGATTCCCTTCCTGCAGTTATTACTGATTTAAGAATGCTTCCTTCTTTTTATCAGATGATGATTGAGGATGAAAGAATTGAAGATTTGTCTCTTTACCTGGAGGCAGATGACAAATGGAAGCAAATGATTGAACCGGCGGTACTTGAATCTTGTACGGAACCGGACGGATCCATGTATCTGGCCCCTATCAGTACAGCTGCATTTTCATGTTCCGGAATGTTCTGGAACGAAGAGTTATTTCAAAAAGCCGGTATCGAATCCTTTCCTGAAACATGGGAAGAATTCTGGATGTGCTGTGATATGCTTGAAAATGCGGGAATCACACCGCTTGCGCTGCATACAGAAGGAACGGCTTGGGCACCGATGTTGATCACAACAGCAAGGATAGCAGAGACAGAAGAAGGAGCTGCATTCATGAAGGAACTGTTTCCGGCTACCTATAAGAATGAAAGCGGAATGCTTATGGCAAATATGCTACAAAAGTTGTTTTCTTATACAACTGATGATGCAATGCATGCAGATTTTGATGTATCATTTACCAACTTTTTCTCGGGAAATGCAGCGATGCTTCCGAACGGTTATTGGATGATCGAACAGATTCCGGAGGAGTGGAAAGGTAAAATACGGTTTTCTCCATATCCAGGGAACAAGCTGGTCTCCTCGCCGGAAACATTCGGATGGGCTGTGGTTTCAGACTATAGTGACGAAGTCAAAGAAGGAGCAGTTGAATTCTTGAAATTCCGGACAAAGTTTAATATGGAAGAGAAACAAAGGCTAATTGAGACGGATAACGTGGTCAGCCAGATTGCACTTGAGGATTATATTTCGGCATTCTTAGCGGATCCGCAGATCGTTCCGAACTATCAGGTGAAATGGAACTCTATTTTTCAGGAAGAGACTCTGGAAGAGTATTTGCCTGAGCTTGCAAAAGGAAAGATGACAGCAGAAGAATTTCTGGAAAAAGCGGATGAGAGCATCCGGGAATTTGAAGACGAACAATAATTTTTAAACCTGAAATGCGAAGAAAAGTATTATTTTTTGCATTTCAGGTTTTTTATTTGATAACGGGCTTTAGGGAAACTTTGCTATGATTATTTCATAACAAAGAAAACAACGTTTTCAGAAAAGAGGGAGATTTCATTATGAAAAACAAACAAAGATGGATCGCACTTGGCCTTGTAGCAGCAATGGCAGTTGGAACACTTGCAGGCTGTGGCAGTAAAAAAGAAGAAGGCGAAAGCGAAGCAACAGGCTCTGTATATTATCTGAACTTTAAACCGGAGCAGGACGAACAGTGGCAGGCACTTGCTAAAGCTTACACAGAAGAAACAGGTGTTACCGTAGAAGTAGTTACAGCTGCTTCGGGCGAATACGAGACAACACTTATGAGTGAGATGGGCAAGAGCGGAGCACCGACTCTGTTCCAGGTAAACGGACCGGTAGGACTTGCAAACTGGAAAGACTATTGCTATGATCTGTCCGGATCAGACGTTTACAAACAGCTTACAAGTGAAGATTACGCACTGAAAGATGGAGATCAGGTTGCAGGTGTTGCATATGTTATCGAATCTTACGGTCTGATTACAAACAAGGCACTGCTTGAAAAAGCCGGATACACAACTGATGATATCAAATCATTTGCAGATCTTAAGAAGGTAGCAGAAGACATTACAGCACGTTCTTCTGAACTTGGATTTGCAGCATTTACTTCAGCAGGTATGGACGGATCTTCTGATTGGAGATTTAAGACACACCTTGCAAACCTTCCAATCTACTTCGAATATCAGGAAGACGGAATCGGAACAACAGATGCAATCAAAGGTACATATCTTGACAACTACCGCAATATCTGGGATCTGTACATCAACAACAGTACTTGCGCACCGGCAGAGCTTGCTGCTAAGACAGGTGATGACTCTCGTAACGAATTCCTGGCAGGACAGGCAGTATTCTTCCAGAATGGTTCTTGGGAATATGGTAACCTTACAGGAGACGGAAAATTTACAGATGATGACCTCGCTATGATCCCGATTTACATCGGAGCAGGCGATGAAGCAAATCAGGGACTTTGTACCGGTACTGAAAACTACTGGTGTGTAAACAAAGAAGCAGATGAAGCTGACATTCAGGCCACTCTTGACTTCATGAACTGGTGTGTAACTTCTGAAGAAGGAACCAAAGCTATGGGCGAAGATATGGGCTTTGTAATTCCGTTTAAGAACGCAGTTGAATCTCAGAACCTGTTCGTAAAACAGGATAAAGAAATGACAGAAGCAGGAAAAACACCTGTATCTTGGAACTTCCCGACAATGCCGTCAGAAGAGTGGAAGAATGGTGTGGGCCAGGCTCTTACAGCATATGCGGCAGATCAGACAGACGCAAACTGGGATGCGGTAGTATCTGCTTTTGTAGATGGATGGAAAACAGAATACGAGCTGGCAAATCAGCAGTAATTAGGAACTAGAGGAATATTAAGTAAGGACAGGCAGCGTTCCTGCCTGTCCTTCTTATATGACATCCGGTTAAAGTAAGTTGCTTAAGTAAGACCGGAGTTGCTTTTGAGTGAGGAGGAGCACTATGGAAAAAGCATTAAAACGTTATACACCGATTTTTGTGTTACCTACTTTCCTTGCATTTATGATTGGATTTATCGTACCGTTTATTGAAGGACTTTATCTTTCTTTCTGTAAATTCACGACCGTAGACAATGCAACATGGGTAGGACTTACAAACTACATTGCAGCAATTAAAGATACATCATTTACCAGTTCATTCAAGTTCTCGGTAATGTTCTCAATTGTATCGATCATATCAATCAATGTGCTTGCATTTGGTCTGGCACTTCTTTTAACACAGAACCTGAGAGGAACCAATATTTTCAGAACTGTATTCTTCATGCCGAACCTGATCGGCGGTATCGTTCTTGGTTATATCTGGCAGATCCTGATCAACTGTGTACTGACACTTACAGCACAGCCGCTACTTGCACTTAACAGCAAGGCAGGTTACTGGGGCATGATTATTTTGATGTGCTGGCAGCAGATTGGTTATATGATGATCATTTACATTGCCGGACTGCAGAATGTACCGGATTCTTTGATTGAGGCAGCAAAGATCGATGGCGCTACCAATCTTCAGACATTACTTAAGATCAAGGTGCCGATGGTTATGTCATCCATCACAATCTGTGTATTCCTGACACTGACCAACTCATTCAAACTGTTCGACCAGAACCTTGCATTAACCGGTGGTGATCCGAACCACTCGACAGAAATGCTTGCTCTTAATATTTATCAGACATTCTACGCACGTTCAGGTATGCAGTGGAAAGGTTATGGACAGGCAAAGGCAGTTATCTTCTGTCTTATCGTAATTATTATTTCATTTGCTCAGCTTAGAGCAACACGTTCAAAGGAGGTGCAGCAGTAATGGATAAAAAACAAAAACCAGGAAGTACTATATGGACGATCATTTTGGGGATTGCTTCTTTACTCTGGGTTTACCCGGTTATCATGATTCTTTTTAATTCATTAAAGAAAGAATCTGCAATCAGTACGGCTGCAGCATTTAAACTCCCTACAGCTGAGTCCTTTACAGGACTTGCGAACTATGTAAATGCAATTGAGTCAAAAGGATTTTTGAGCAGTTTAGGTTACAGTACATTTATCACAATCACATCTGTTGCGGCAATTTTGGTATGCTGCTCAATGTGTGCATGGTATATCACCCGTGTGAAAGGCGTAATTTCACAGGCATTATATTACCTGTTTGTATTTTCAATGGTAGTTCCTTTTCAGATGGTTATGTTTACTTTGTCACAGACAGCAGATAAACTGAAACTGAACACACCGTGGAATATCTGGATCATATATTTGGGATTCGGAGCCGGACTTGCGGTATTTATGTTCTGTGGTTTTGTAAAATCGATTCCGATTGAAGTAGAAGAAGCTGCAATGATTGACGGATGTAATCCAATCCAGACATTCTTTCTTATAGACCTTCATATTCTGAAACCGACATTAATCTCTGTTGGTATTCTGGAAGCAATGTGGGTATGGAACGATTACCTGCTCCCGACTTTGGTACTTGATATCAAGAAATATAAAACTATTCCGATGCTGATCCAGTACTTCAGAGGAAGTTATGGAAAAGTTGAAATGGGACCGATGATGGCAAGTATTATGCTTACAGTCATCCCGATCATCATCGTATACCTGGCAGGACAGAAGTACATCATTAAAGGTGTTGCTGCCGGCGCGGTAAAAGGCTAATCAGGCTAACATATTATAAATCGAAAAGAAAGCGATTTCTGGAAACGGGAAACGCTTTTTTTTTGTTGTGCGCCTGGCGGCGCACGTTTCTAACGGGTGAAAGTCCCGAATCCGCCCGGCAGTGAGAAGGATATAGCCGAAGGCAAGGGCGCTAAAACAAGAAATGTTCCGATCATGGAAAAAATGTGCAAACACCTGAAATCCTACCTTCATAAATTCCATACAGAAGATAATCCGGAAGAATTTCTTTTTTATATAGATCGCAA
>JAXFTO010000137.1:0-3245 GCA_034176745.1 Bariatricus sp.
AAAGTCTTTACGACTCACCTCCCCGTGCTTTGTAGTGTAGCTTCTTTAAGAATTATTTTATCAATAACGTGGAGAATTGAAAGACTTTCATTACTATTTGTGCCGCCAACTGAAAGGCGGCGGAATGGAGATTTATATGGAAGTATTGTATAAGCGATGTTGTGGGATTGACATTCATAAAAATATGATGGTAGCCTGTGTTTTTACGAGTGTCAGAAAAAAAGAAATCCGCCAGTTTTCAACGATGACGGAAGATATCCTCCAATTAGTTTCCTGGCTGAAAGAAACTGATTGTGAGATGGCTGCTATGGAAAGTACGGGTTCTTATTGGAAACCTGTATATAACATTTTTGAAGAAGAAGGTATTCCAATTATGGTGGTAAATGCCCAGCATATCAAAGGTGTACCAGGGCGCAAGACAGATGTAAAGGATGCAGAATGGATTGCTGACCTAGTTCGTCATGGATTAGTAAAAGCAAGCTACATACCAAACCGGGAGCAGAGAGAACTCCGTGAAATCACACGTTACCGCCAAGAAATCATTGAAGAACGCGCCCGAGAATTAAACAGAATCCAAGCAGTATTAGAAGGCTGTAACGTGAAACTAAGTAGTGTACTTACGGATATCAGCGGAAAAAGTGGTATGGCTATTTTAAATGCAATTATATCTGGAGAATCTGACCCTGTTACCCTAAGTGAACTTGCAGAAGGAAGAGCCAGAAATAAGATTAGAGAAATGCAAAAAGCTTTACAAGGGCGGATTTTAGAGCATCAAAGAACGATGCTGAGACATCAATTGATACATATCGAAACCCTTACATCATTAATTATGGATTTAGATGCAGATATTAAAAAAAAACAGAATCTATAAACTGGGCAATTGAGGCTTTAGACGCCATACCTGGCATCGGAAGGCACAGCGCAGAACGGATCTTAGCAGAAACAGGGATTGAGATGGAACATTTTCAAAATGAATCCCGTTTTAGTTCATGGGCAGGACTTGTACCAGAATGTAAGGAAAGTGCTGGAAAAAAGATGAGCACTCGAATACGGAAAGGAAATAAATATCTAAAAGCAACTCTGGTGGAATGTGCTCGTGCCGCCATACGAAATAAGCAAAGTTATCTCTACTCACGGTATCAAAGAATTGCTGCACGAAGAGGTGGGAAAAGAGCTTTAATTGCAGTAGCTCATACTATGTTAATCGCTATCTATCACATATTAAAAGAGAAAGTTCCTTATCATGATCTTGGAGCGGACTACTACTCCGTTATCAATCAAGAAAAGATAATCAATAGAAATATTCGTTCATTAGAAAAGTTAGGGGTGAATGTAATTATTCAGCCGAAATGATCCTCTTTAACAGTACAATAGAGAAGTAAATAAGCCCGCCAAAGGCGAGCTTATTAAGTATGCTTGTTTATATGTTATCCGTGTATTATGTTTTCAGGACAGCCCCTTACTTTATTTTGCCCACCATCCGGGTTTACCTTTAGTTGCTCTTCCGCCATCCGCTTTGAACGTGAATCGAATCCCAAACTTGTGGCATTGTTTAGCTACATCAGATAATTCTTTTCCTCCGATAATCCACAATGCACCACTGTTACTACGTTTATCAATGTACGCAACATTGTTCTGTTTAAGAAAATCAATCACATCTTTGTCGTCAGTTAAAGTTTTCTCTATTCCAGGCATAACCTGCTGTTCCGGTAATTCTCTCCGCTGCGAAAATTTCTGTGCAGAGGCTTTTTTTACCATAGGCTCGGACGTTTTAAGCGGGGCATCCACATTTTCAGATACAGCAGTCGATGTAACCACACCTTCGACAGAAGCTAATTGTTTTTGCATAATGCTTGCTTCGTTAAGAAGAGCCTGCGGCTTTGGTTCAATTTTAGGAATGATAGCCTTTGAGTCTAAGGCTACCGCAATTGTATCAATATCAACTGCGTTTTCATTTTGTGTATTCGATAGAATTCTTGCCGCACAAGCCTTTACTCGTTCCAGAAGTTCAAAATTGGAACTTGTATTTTCTGGCAATACCTCGCTGGCCTCAGGAACAATTCCGTATGTGGACAATTCCGAAACAACACGCTCGATTGTTTTCTCTGGATTTCGGAAATATTCGCTACCTCTTATGCGGATAAATCTCCACCCAAGTCTTTCAAGGATTGTTTGTCGTTCCATATCTTCACGAATCTTTGCCTCGCCGCTATGATAGCGTTCACCATCGCACTCAATGGCAACTGTCTTTTTGCCACACACGGCAACCATATCGAGACGATATGCACCAACTTTCCACTGTTGAACAAGTCTGTAACCACGGTCAACCAATGCTTGGGCAACTCCAACCTCAAACGGAGAATCCGCTTTTTCCTCAATCTCTGCATGGCGCAGTTCTGCAGATGCAGGGTTAAGCGAGTAGTCAATAAGTGTCTTTCGGATATCACCAGGCTTTAATTCAGTGGCCGAATCCAACGAATCGACAACCCAAAGCTGATCTCTTGCTCGGCTGGCTGCAACATTATAGCGTTTTCTGATAGAATCATCAGGGCCAAACGTTTGGAGTCGAATAGGACTGGGATTATCTGCGGTGACGCTATCAACAATGCTTAAGAAGATAACATCTCTTTCATCACCTTGGAAGTGAGACGCATTGCCGCAAAGAATATTACGCTCTACCAAGTCTTTATGATCAATATTTTCTTCAATAAGGCGTTGCAGTTCCCTTACTTGTTCGTCTCCCAGCAAAGAAATGGCACCGAATGTTTTTCCAGCGTATTCTGGTTGCTGAATACACGCTTGCATCAAAGCCACAATTGCTCTTGCTTCATTGGGATTGGTTTTGTTATTCAATCTTTGTCCATCTGCAACACGGTAATTTACAACCGCAGGTAGCAGGGAGCTATTGCTGGCATCTCGTAGTGGTTTAATCTTGTAGTCATACGATAGCATATTACTAAATCCGATAATTTCGGGAACACAGCGGAAGTGCTCACGAAGCATTAGAGGTTGGAACGTGGTTTTGGCTATATCGTAAATGGACGTCTTTGCATCATACAAATGTGAGTTCGGGATTTTATCTTGAATATACATTTGCTGTAAAGAGTTCAGTTTGTCGATTTCCACGCCTACAGCCATAGGACTAACCTGCTTATCGTCGCCAACAATAATCAGCTTTTTGCCCATGTATAGTATTGCCAAGGAAGATACGTCAGATTGGCTGGCCTCATCAATAATAATGACAT
>JAXFTO010000138.1:0-3756 GCA_034176745.1 Bariatricus sp.
AACGAGATTGCAGATATGTGCCGAAAAACGGCAGAGCCGATATTCCTTACAAAGAACGGTGAAGGAGATTTGGTTGTTATGGATATTGAAACTTATAACCGTCGGGAAAAAATGCTGAAGCTAAGAGAAGAACTGCTTGCCATTGAAGAAGACAGAATAGCAGGAAGAAACGGATGCACTCTTGATGAGCTCAATGCTTACCTTGACGATGTAATCGCAGAGGCATAAGCCTATGCCAGATAAAAAATATAAAGTCATTGTTTCCGACAGGACAAAGCGAATGTTGGGAACGCATATTCGATTTATGGCACAGGTTAATAAAGATGCTGCCAAAGCGAAAAAGAAAGAGCTTATGGAAGCAATGCGTTCTTTAGAACGTATGCCACAGCGTTTTCCATTTTTTGAAGAAGCGTATATACCGACGAATAAATATCATAAGATGTTTGTTGCAAAGTGGTATCTCGTTCTTTACCAAATCCAAGATGATACAGTTTATGTGGATTATATCCTTGACTGCCGTAAAGATTACAGTTGGCTTATCCGTTAAAATAGAATATCAAATACACAAATCGTCACTTCACAGCAGGTGGCGATTTTTTTGTACTCAAAAAGGAGGGGCATTCCCCTTTGCGGCTATGGGCTTTATCAGCGTATGTAAAGATAGGTCTAAAGATTTTTTCAGCCATATTTTCGATGGCAGAAATCTCCTATAATTTCAATTTACCGCTCATCCCGTAACAAAGCATACCAGTCAGCATCACAGATTCCCTGATTATTTCTGTCGGAACTTCTCAACCTACCTTCATACTTCATCCCGCATTTTTTCATCACCATTCCTGAATGTGGATTGTTCGGATCATGCCGGCTTTCGATTCTATTGGCTCCCACTATATCAAAGAAGAAATCCATAACAGCCTTCAATGCCTCTGACATGATGCCTTGATGCCACCATTTTCTTCCAATGCAATAACCGATATGTATCATTTCCACATCGTCATTCATTCCGACCGCAGCAATGCTTCCTATCGGCTCATCTCCATTACTCTTTAGAACAATTGCCCACTGATAATAGTTTTTCCTGTCATACGATTTAATCCAATCTTCCAAAACAGTTTTGCTGACATCCGCATCGGCATGGGGAGGCCAAGTAAGAAATCTTGTCACCTCAGGATCTGAAGCCCAGTTATTATACATAGCCTCTGCGTCTGTGATAATAAATTGTCGCAGGATTAATCTATCTGTTTCCAACCTTACTGTTCCGCAATGCTTCAATGCCATAAAATCCTCCCTGTGCTAAAAGTTATCCTCATTTCTTATTCTTAGGAGTCGGGAGTTCGTCATACATCCCTTCCAACAGTTTCTTCAAGAACTCCACCGACAATCTTTCCCCTGTATCGGCTGTTTCGCGGTCGAGTAGACGCACCCATTACTGAGCAGTGGAAATGTATAAAAAGAATATTAAGTAAGCTCTTCCAGAGCAGGCATAATACTTTATAATAAATAAAATATTATGCTTTTTTGCTTCAACAAAAAACAGCTGAAATGTACCGTACAGAAATGCAGAAATCATAATCATCCCAGGTTACGTTCCTGGCACCTCTCGCATACCACTTTACAGCGCTTTCTGCAGAAGGCGATACCGTAAATCAGCACATCTGTCCTGCCGTCATTACGAAGTCTTTCGTCATATCGCTTTTCTCTGATCTGCTTCAGTGCTTCCTCACAGGCTTTCTCAAGCCCTGCAACACTGGATGCATATTTTACCTCAATAACGATTCCGGCGTCCGGGTCTTCCGGTTCAATCAGGATATCACTGAAACCATCCCCGGATTCTACATTGGACAAAATCAACCAGTTTATTTCACTCCGGAGTAACCCCAGAAGCAAACCGTGGTAAAAGTTCTCTTTTTTGTCATCCGGAGCCTTCGCATCCAAAACGCTGATCATCCGGTTCAGGATTATGTTAAGCCGTTTTTGTATCCTCTCCGGCTCTCCTTTTAAGAATGCCTGGCAGAACTCACGCATTGGCTTTTCATCATCTGCCATACGTTCCCGGAACCATTCCTGTATCTGTAAAATAAAAACTTCCCGCACCTCCCGGTTGGGAATCACCAGATTATAGACACCGTTTATCGCCCTGCCCGTCTTGGTCAGATAGCCGGTGGTAAAAAGTACGCTCCACAGATTGTCAATACTGGAATCCAGCTCATTATAGGTCAAATCCAGACAAACCTTCTTCTCGATCGCCTCCCCTACAATCAGGCGTTCGATCTCATTCTGGGTCGTTTTATCTGCCTTATTGATAAAACGTTTCACCAGGTCATTCCCACTGGTGTTGATCCAAAAAGCTTCCGGCTCTGCGTGGGGGTCTGCCAGCAGTTTTTTTGTATACCTGATCACATCCCACGGGCAGTATATATCCGTATCACCAAAGTTGTATCCGTCATACCATTCTTTTACAATACCTGCCTTTTCTTCCATGTCATAATCTTCCATAAGCTCCTGAACTTCCGCTTCAGTAAAACCAAAATGCTCATCATGCTCTACATCAACAATCGAATTAACATCAAAGTTATTCAGGCCTGTAAAAATGCTCTCCTTTGACACACGCAGACACCCTGTCAGGACAGCAAACTGTAAAAACTCATTGGTCTTCAGTACCTGTCCGAACAGCCCGCGGATCAGCGATACCATCTCTTCGTAATAGCCATGCTGAAATGCCTTATCCAATGGTACATCGTATTCGTCAATCAGCAGGATGACTTTCTCACTAAAGCATTGCTTCAACAGCGAAGAGAGCATTCGCAGACTATCCCGAACATCGTCAAATGTCTCTTTCTCTTGCAGAATTCTGCGAAGCAGCTGCTTATCTTCATCAGCAATCTTTTCACTGCTAAGCAACATTCTGAAACGTGATGCCTCTGCCCTGATAATTCTCCGCAGTGCTCCACAAGCTTCCTCAAAATTCAATCCGTCCACACCTTTTAGTGAGATGAAAATAACCGGGTATTTCCCCATGTATCTTTCACACAGTGCCGTCTCCTTAGAGATCGTCAAACCATCAAACAGCGTCTTATCCGCTCCGATCTCGAAGAAGTTTTTCAGCATACTCATATTCAGCGTCTTTCCGAAACGACGAGGGCGGGTGAACAAATTGACCTCACCCCAGTTGTTCAATAAATCACGGATGAGACCTGTCTTATCAATATAATAGAAATCTTCTTTACGGAGCTTTTCAAAATCCTCTATTCCAACAGGAAGTTTCTTTTTTAGCATTCGGCCCATCCTCCTTTCCTGGCTGGCACATTTCTTCCCGCACCATTCCAGCTTTATTTTACCTCAGAGGCCGGTGGATAGCAAGCCAATCTCAGAGACTTATTTCGCTGTGTTATGCGTGATCTATCACACTCAGGCTGAGAATTTCATCTGTAATCCCGACTCAAACCTGTCAATTCTGTCCCTGCTTTTTTGTGTTAATATAAAATTCCAGATTTAGCAATCTCGATTTCTTGAATAAAAGAGCTTTCTATGGCAGAATGAAATCGCTGTGGAGGCAGACTATATAATATGAATATCGAAAAATTCAATTCTTGCTTCTTACACATAATCAGTAACATCTCTATTTTACTCATTCTGGTTCCATGCACCAGCAAAATCTTTAATTCCAAAATCTTCTGGTACAAATGTTGGATCCTTTCGCATTTTCTTCTGCTTTTCATAGTCTTTCAAAAGCTCAACTGTAATTGGTGACAGCAA
>JAXFTO010000139.1:0-86779 GCA_034176745.1 Bariatricus sp.
TGTTCAGAGCCAACCTCGAAAACACTTCGTGTTTCCTCAGTGTGGCGTATCCGCCAAATAGATTTGTACAAAAAAGTGCTCACGAATGCAAGCATTCATCGCCCTTTTTTGACAAATCTGCTTGGCTCTGAACAGTTACATTTTATCATACACAAAGAAGAAAGAAAATCCAATAGTGTTTATAGATATTCTTACTCCTGGGTATTGCTTTAAGCGTGTGCGATGGAGTATTATAATATATATAGCTGGTCTGGGAGAATGTCCGGATCAGCTTTTTACTGGGAAAGCGAGAAGAGAAGATGGTAAAGAAAAAAATGAACGGCCATTTACTGGCGACACTCTCTGTTTTTATCTGGGGAACGACGTTTATTTCAAGTAAGATACTGCTTGCAGATTTTACACCTGTGGAATTGCTGTTTCTGCGATTTGTGATAGGTTACGTTTGTTTATGGCTGATGTCTCCTAAAAAGATGAAAGTGACAGAGAAGAGACATGAACTGTATTTTTTTGGAGCGGGACTGGCCGGAATTTGCCTGTATTATTTGTTTGAAAATCTTGCGTTGGTCTACACGCAGGCATCGAACGTGGGAGTGATCACCTCGATTTCCCCATTTTTTATCGGAATCAGTGCACATTTATTCCTGAAAGACGAGAAGCTGAAGAAGAGCTTCTTTGTGGGATTTGTATTTGCTATCATAGGAATTGGTATAATCAGTTTTAGTGGACAGGAAGAAATTCAACTGAATATGGCAGGGGACCTGCTCAGTGTGGTGGCGGCAATGATGTGGGGGCTTTATGCAATCCTTGCGAGAAAAGTGGGAGAGTTCGGGTACCCGGTTATACGAAGTACCAGACGGATGTTCTTCTATGGGATTCTGACGATGCTTCCGATGGTATTGTTTTCTGGTTTTGATACAGATATTACTCGTTTTAAGAATCCGATCAATCTTGCAAATCTCCTGTTTTTGGGAGTGGGAGCATGTGCAATCTGCTTTGTGACCTGGAACCGGGCAGTGGAAATATTGGGAGCGATTAAAACAAGTGTCTATATTTACATAATACCGGTGATTACAATCATTACTTCTGTTATTGTTTTGCATGAGAAAATCACATGGCTCTCGGCAGCAGGCACAATGCTTACGATGGCAGGGGTAATTATTTCTGAACAGATGGGGAAAGAGGGATAAAAATGCTTACGAAAGAAATTGAAAAATTCATTGAGGAACATGAAAAGGAAGCTATCGAACTACTGAAGGAATTGGCCAGAATCCCGGCGCCTTCTGGTCTGGAAGAACGACGAGCCGAGTTTTGCCTTGAATGGCTGAAAAAGCAGGGAGCTGAAGGTGTGTATATAGATGAGGCGCTGAATGTTGTTTACCCGATTGACGTTGCAGATGAGGGACGTGTGGATGTGTTCATGGCGCATCTGGATGTTGTTTTCCCGGATGAGGACGAGCTTCCGCTTAAGGATTGCGATGGAAGAATCTATTGCCCGGGTGTGGGAGATGACACCGCTTGTGTCGTATGCCTTATGATGGCTGCGGAATATATTGCCGCTCAAAAGAAGGAAGGTAAATGGCGGAAAAGGAATGACAGGGGCCTTCTTCTGGTATGTAATTCATGCGAAGAAGGTCTTGGTAATCTGAAAGGTGTAAAAGAGATATGCCGTGCATTTGAGGACCGTATTTCGACTTTCTGCACATTTGACAGTAAGCTGGATAAGATTGTTGACCGTGCAGTCGGATCGAAGCGGTTTCGCATTCAGGTTCGAACAGAAGGAGGACATTCTTTCGGAGATTTTGGAAAAGCAAATGCCATTGAAAAAATGGCTGAGATTATTACAGAGCTTTATCAGGTTAAGGTTCCTTGTGGCGGTAAGACAACTTATAATGTGGGAACCATTTCTGGTGGAACGGGAGTCAATGTGATCGCACAAAACGCAGAAATGCTCTATGAATTCCGGTCGGATTCTCATGAAAATCTTCAGATAATGGAAGCGTATTTTGAAAACATAATCCGCAAAAAGCAGGAAGAAGGACTTGACGTAAGCTATGAGGTAATCGGACTTCGACCGTGTGGTAAGGATGTGGATGCCCTAAGACAGGAAGCCTTGACAGTGAGAGCCGAAAGGGCAGTGGAAAATGTAATTGGAAAGAAACCGGAAAGGAATGCCGGATCTACAGACTGTAATATTCCATTGTCTCTTGGAATTCCATCAATCTGCGTGGGATGTTATTATGGTCACGGTTCGCATACAAGAGAAGAGTATATTGAAAAAGATTCGTTGATTCATGGAACGAAGGTCGCATTTGAAATGATACTGGCACATCGTTTTTGAAATAACTATACGAAATAACTTTCCTATTTCTCCGATTGCACATGGTAAAAGGACGTAACACGATGAGCGATACGTCCTTTTGTTATCTTAGATATTGATTTGTTTACATACTAGAGAGTATCTTCTCGCTTGATATATCCTGGATGATCAGCCGGAGCTACGATTTCTTTTGCATGGATTACTCGTGCTCTACGGTCAACAACCAGGTTTTCAATGTGTACGTCTTCCGCAATCACAGTGCCCGGGAATATAATACAGTTCTTAACAACTGCACCCTTCTTGATCACGCATCCACGTCCGAGAACAGAATTCTCAACGTTACCTTCGATCAGACATCCGTTGGAAACTACAGAAGATTTCACAGTAGCTGTCTCAAGATACTTGGTCGGGCATGAGTCGTTGGTGCGTGTGTAGATCGGCCATTCCTCATCAAAAAGGCTCATTGCTGATTTGTAGTCGATCAATGACATGTTAGCTTCATAGTAGCTCTTGAAATCTGTGATGGACGCAAAATAACCGCGATGAGAAACTCCGCGCACATCCAGTTCTTCGCATTCTGCACTGACAATATCAGCCAGTGTGAACATAGAAGAAAGCTTGTGAGCTTTCTGTACAAGCTCGATAAACAGGTCTTTCGTCATGATATATGTATCCATGAAGATGTTTCTGTTCTTTGCATTTCCATGATTCTTCTCGATAGAAAGAACACCCTTCTGGCGGTTCAGATTCAAAGTATTGCAGTTCAGGAATGCTTCTTTTGCATTATCTACTGAATGGTAAAGAACCGTGATATCTGCACCGGAATCTATATGATTCTGAAGCAGAGTATCGTAGTTCGCAGTGTATACCATGTAGTTCGGTGCTATGACTACATATGGATGATGCATTCTCTGGATACATTCCAGGTTCTCCATGAACATGGCGATGTCTGTGTTATAAATACTGTGTTCAGCGCCGTCATCTGAAAAGAGAATCTGCAGATTACCGCGTTTTGAGTTGATATTGTACTGACGTCCGCTTCCGAGATGCTCTACGAGAGAACGAGGTTTTCTTCTGATATATACCTGGATGCGGTCGATGTCGCTGTTGCTCATATTAGAGATTGCAAAGTCTATTACTCGATATCTTCCTAGGAAAGAGAATGAACCGATTGGACGATAATCCTGAAGTCCCTCTACCCAGATATCTCTTCCGGAAGAAGTGACGATTCCAAATGCGTTATACATATTATTCTACCCCCTTTACACGTTTTGCTACCAGTTCAATATGTTCGCTGCCAGCAGAACCAACAACAGCCTGTTTACCGATCTTGATACCATCGGCAACAAGAGCACGGGTAACAACGGCTCCGTCTTCTACTTCAACACCCGGCATCAGAACACTGTCGATGATCTTAGCACCTTCGCCTACTTTAACACCGGTGAAAAGCACGGAATTGGTCACTTCACCATTGATTGTGCAGCCCTGCGTGATGAAGGCTTTATTGATCTTAGCGTTTTCTCCAATGTAATGAGGAAGTGTGGTAACATCTTCTGTATAAATCTTCCATGTAGGATCACTTAAGTCAAGCTCATTTCCATTTAACAGATCCATATTTGCTTCCCAGAGAGAATCAATGGTTCCTACGTCTTTCCAGTATCCCTGGAACTTGTAAGCTACCAGTTTCTTTCCGTCATTCAGCATGGTCGGGATGATATCTTTACCGAAGTCATGGTTAGATTCCGGGTTCTTCATATCTGCCAGCAGCATCTTGCGGAGAAGCTTCCAATTGAAAATATAAATACCCATAGAAGCCAGGTTACTCTTCGGCTGCGGCGGTTTCTCTTCGAATTCTACGATCGTTCCGTTTTCATCAGTGTTCATGATACCGAAACGGCTTGCTTCTTTCATCGGTACTTCGATAACGGCGATCGTAGCATCTGCGTTGCAGGATTTGTGGTGAGAAAGCATCTTGGCATAATTCATTTTGTAAATATGGTCTCCGGAAAGTACAAGAAGATACTCAGGGGAGTAAGAGTCGATGAAATCGATATTCTGTGAAATGGCATCTGCGGTTCCACGGTAAACATCCAGATTAGAATCGGCTTTTTCACGTGGTGGAAGTACGAATACTCCACTTTCTTTTGCGTCCAGACCCCAGCGGCCGCCGGCAGCTACATAGCTGTTAAGTAAAACGGATTCGTACTGGGTAAGAACACCTACAACATCAATACCACTGTTTGCACAGTTGCTGAGTGGAAAATCAACGATGCGGTATTTTCCACCATATGAGACGGCCGGTTTTGCCACTTTATTGGTCAGGTCATGAAGACGAGAACCACGTCCACCAGCCAAAATCATTGCTAACATATTATTTTGCTTCATAGTGAACCCTCTCTTTCGCTTGATGCAATATATTATACAATTTTTTTGAACATTTTTCCATATTTTTGTGCAAAAAAATCATATTTCTTAAAAAAAACAATTTCATAATTTACAATTAGTTAAAATGATGATTATTTAAGCTTTATTGAGCTTTGCAGCCTTACAAAATAGCATAAATCCGATGATAAACAGTACTGCGATCATGGCAACTCCCAAATTCGCAACGTTGGTGAGCTGGGCAATCAGGCCGACCAGTGTGGTTCCCATGAAAGAGGCACCCTTACCGCAGATGTCATAAATGCCAAAATACTCACCTGATTTTTCCGCAGGAATGATCTTGGCGAAATAAGAACGGGAAAGCGCCTGGATTGCACCCTGGAACATGCCTACCAGAACAGCGAGCAGCCAGAATTCCCATTGTTTGTCAAGCTGGATCGCAAAAAGTGCAATTCCCGTATAGGCTGCGATGCAGACCTTGATCAACAAATCTGTTTCGTATTTTTTCGAAAATTTTGAAAAAATGAGTGCACACGGAAATGCAACAAGCTGGGTGACCAAAAGTGCGAGAAGCAGTCCCTGCGTATCAAGTCCAAGTGCGCTTCCGTAAGCGGTAGCCATCTCTATGATTGTATATACACCATCAATAAAGAAGAAGAAGGAGAGTAAATACATAAAAATATGTTTTTGCTTTTTGATATCCTTCATTGTCGCTGCCAGGCGCTTGAAGCTATTCTCAAAAGGATGCTCGGGTGCTTCGGCATAATTGGTCTGTCTGTAATTGCGTAAAAGCGGGATTGTGACCACAAACCACCAGATTGCATTAAGGAAAAAGGCACCGGTCATTGCCATAGGCATTGTAATTCCGATCTTGTCGTATATCAGAACGAGGATTAGGGAAACGATAAACGGAATACAGCTTCCGATATAGCCCCATGCATATCCATGGGAAGATACCGTGTCCATTTTCTCTTCAGTGGTAATGTCAACCAGCATCGAATCGTAGAAAATCAGACTGGCATTATACCCGACTTTGGCGATTACAAATACGGCAAGAAATACGATCCATGATTTGGGGAAGGAGAGCGCTGCGCAACCGAGAACTCCGATCATCGTGGAAAGGGTAAATAAGGGCTTCTTATAGTTCTGTGTATCAGCCATGGTTCCGAGAAACGGGCCGATGATCGCAACGATTACGGTTGCCACAGAAGCTGCATATCCCCAGTAAGCGAGATAATCCACTTCTGAAATTCCTGCATTTCCTGCAAGGTAGTTAAAATAAATCGGAATAATCGTGGAAACAAGCATGATAAATGCGGAATTTCCGACATCATATAAAATCCAGTATTTCTCAAGTTTTGTAAGTTTTGAGTTATCCATATTGTAATCTCCTATTCAAATGTACGGTTAAAGCGAGGATCCAGCTCACTGCCGGTGCGAAGGCTTTCGTCAAAGCTGTAAAGCATGGTCGCTGCGATACCGACCGCTGTCTTAAAATGTTCATAGAGGCCTTTATTGCTGGCCTGGCATTTGGGATTGTCTTTCCGCTGATTCATAAGTCCCTTCCAATAAGAATACTTCCCGGTCAGATGCATGGCACCGTTCAAAACTGCCTGCTTCAAAAAGGAGGGAGCCGTGAAGAGTTTCTTAACCAGTTTCAGATCCTTTAGTGCTTCCTGGATGATGCCCGGATTCATGTTCCGGTAGAACGGATAAATCGATTTTGCAGTCACGCCGTCTGTCGGCACAAGGTCTGCAAGCGGATAAGAGAGAGCATTTTTTCCGTCCTTTCGAAGCAGCATTTTCTCGAACTCTTCTTCAATTTCCATATGTTCGACATCGAGAGTTTGCATCATTTCCGATACATAGGGATGACATTCGCTGTCAAGAATATAATGGCAGATGAACCCAAGAAGATAGGCGTATTCTCTGCTGTCACGTCCCTTTTCCCTCACGACAGTAAGTGCATTGGTGAAAAATGCTTTTGCAGGAGCTTCGTGAAGCTGATAACCGTATTTGGAAATCCGATTGCTCTTCCATGGACGGTAAAAAAAGAAAATATCAGGTCCTTGTAGTCCGATTTGAAACTGCACATAATATTTAGAAATAATTTCGTTTAATTCGCCGTCTATCTTTTGGGCGACTTTTTTTCCAAAACGATTGTGCGCATAGAATGCAGGCATAAATGATTCCTCCTATCTAACTAAATATTACTTTAACTATATTAGTTTATCACAGAAAAGTAAACGGGAAATTTTGGTAATGTTAAAAGAAAGTGAAGTTCGGAGATTTGTTACTTATACTTGACATCTCTATAGAAAGAAAGCAAAATGAATGTAAGAAAATGGGAAGGAAAAATATATGGATATCAATAAAGCAGCAAAGAAAATATTGAAAGCATTGTCTTTTGATGAAATAGATGTGGATAAGTCCAGACAGCTGGCAGATCTTAAGCGACTGGATCCGATGAAGATTTTTTACCGTACAGTAGATACAAGAATTTATAATGGGGACTATCTGGTTCCCGTTCGCCTGTTCTTTCCGGATGAGAAGACATTTCAGGAAGAAAAGATTGAAAATGGAATGCGGGCGATGCTGTATTTGCATGGCGGTGGATGGTCAACAGAACATGTGGAAAATTATGAGCGGATTTGTGCGCGGCTTGCAAATGCAACAGGGCATGTTGTGGCGGCGGTGGAATACCGTCTGGCTCCGGAACATAAGTTTCCGACCGGCCTGGAAGACTGCTACGCGGTTGCAAAAGCGATGTATGAGAAGAGATTTCTGCTGAATGTGAATTCGGACGACATTACGCTGATCGGCGACAGCGCAGGCGGTAATCTTGCGGCGGCTCTTTCCCTTATTGCAAGAGACAGGGGAGAATTTCTTCCTAAAAGACAGATTCTGATATACCCTGCGACGAATTCGGATTATTCTGAGAATTCAAAGTTTGATTCAGTTAGGGAAAATGGGACGGATTATCTACTGACAGCGGGAAAGATGAGAGACTATATGGAGCTTTATGCGAGAAATGAAGAAGATAGAAAAAATCCCTATCTGGCACCGATCCTTGCAGAAAATCTGGAAAATCAACCGGATACTCTGGTGATAACTGCAGAGTATGATCCTCTGCGGGATGAAGGCGAAGCATACGGAAAAAAACTGGAAGAGGCGGGAAACCGGGTAGAAATTCATCGGATCGCAAATGCACTTCATGGATTTTTTGCTCTGGGAATTAAGAGTGTTCATGTACAGGAAAGTTTCAACATCATAAATAATTTTCTAAGGGGGGAATAGTTATTATGGGAGAAAAGAGTGGATACTGGCGGAAGCTGGATAATGCGGCAAAGCTGTTTTCCGCTGCAAGTACGAAAAGGGATACTCGTGTGTTCCGGTTTTATTGTGAATTAAAGGAAGATATCGAAGAAGAGAAACTTCAGCAGGCTCTTGACAGAACGCTGGAGAAGTATCCGATGTTTCTGTCTGTAATGAGAAAAGGTCTGTTCTGGCATTATCTTGAGCAGAGCAATTTAAGACCGGTTGTGAGAAAGGAGAATAGAGAGCCGTGCAGGAATCTTTTTGTGCGTGACAAAAAAAGCCTTTTGTTTGATGTTACTTATTATAAGAAAAGAATCAGTTTTGAAGTGTTTCACGCACTCACGGATGGGACGGGAGCCAGTGAATTTATCAAAGAACTGGTGAAAAGTTATTTATTTATTGCACATGAAAAAGACGGACTCAAAGATATAGAATTAAATGAAAAAACGATAACTATTTCCGATCAGGAAGACGACGGATTTGCAAAGTACTATTCCCGCAATCAGAAGCCAAAGAGAAAGCCGAAGGCAAAGGCGTTTCAGATACACAGAAGCAATAAGCTTGGAAGCCTTCAGGTGACGGAGGCGGAGGTTTTGGTCGGAGCACTTGCAAAGAAAGCCAAAGAATATGGGGTATCGATGACGGTATATCTGGCAGCGGTTCTGATGTGCGCAATCAATAAAAGAATGACCAGAAGGCAGGAAGAAAGGCCGGTTGTTCTCATGGTTCCGGTCAATCTGAGAAAGTTTTTTCCGACGGATTCTATGCTGAACTTTTTCAGCTGGTTAGAAGCAGGACATCATTTCGGAAAAGGCAAGGACAATCTCCAGGATGTGATCAATGAAGTGAAGGAACAGTTTACGGAGGGACTTACGAAAGAGAAAATGGAGGAGAGGATGAATGAATATTTTGCATTGGAGGTACATCCAATCCTTCGCCTTGCACCTCTTGGACTTAAGAATTTCTGCATTGGTTTCGGGTCAAGAAGCTCTGCGAAAGAGATTACTGCGATTTTTTCAAATATGGGAATCATTCGTATGCCGCCAGAATATTCAACCTATATTGAACGTTTTGGGGTATTTACCAGCACACCGAAGGTGGAACTTTGCATGTGTTCTTTTGAAGATAAGGTATATCTCGGATTTACGTCGAGATTTGACAGCACTGTGATTAAGAAGAATTTTTTCCATATTCTTGAAGAAGAAGGAATACCGGCACAGGTTCTTAATGCAGAATATCCGGAAGAAGCGATGGCTGATTCACTTGGAATGAAGGTATTCCGGTTTTTTACGTTTTCATGTATTGCGGCTGCAGCAATTGCACTTGGAGGCGATTACTGCCTGGACGGACATTTTGGAATGTCGTTAAAAATTTGCGGAGGCGCATTCAGTATGTGGCTTGCGCTTGCTGTCGCATTCTATAAACGGTATAACCTTTTGAAGAATGCGATGTGGCAGCTGGTGGTAGTGACAGTGGTTTGTACCGTCTGGGATCTGCTGACGGGATGGAAGAAATGGTCGGTGAATTTTATTTTCCCGCTGGTTAGTATTGTAATCATAATATCCATGATGATCATATCGACAATCTATTATCGACATCCGAAGCAGTATATGATCTATTTTATTATGGCAGCAGGATATGGGCTCCTTCTTCCACTTGTTTTTATTTTGACAGGTCTTGTCACTATAGCGGTACCTTCGGTTGTAAGTATTGTATTTTCATTCCTGACACTTGCAGCTCTTCTTATCTTTAAAGGTCGGGAATTCATGGAAGAAATGGAAAAAGCACTTCATGTATGATATTTCTTGAATGAAAGCAAAGAGGTGTGCTATACTTGTTCAATGTAAGTAAATCAGAAAAACTTGCTGGGAGTGTATATAATGGCAAAAAAGAAAAAGAAAAAAAGCAATAAGCCGACTACAATCCGTTATTTTGACTACAGCCTTCTTGCTGTAATGGTATTTTTAATCTGCTTTGGACTTGTTATGCTGTATAGTACCAGTGCCTACGAAGCCCAGAGCAAATTCCATGATGGGATGTACTATTTTAAAAGGCAGGGAATCATCAGTATGGGCGGACTTGTGGTCATGATGTTCGTTACGAGAATTGATTACCACCGATATGCGAAATATTCTGCGGCACTTTACGGGGTTGCGATGTTTCTTATGGCACTTGTAAAGTATTCGCCTCTCGGCTATGAAGTATATGGAGCGAGAAGATGGCTTCAGATACCGGGAACTGGTCAGACCATGCAGCCGGCCGAGGTAACGAAGATCGCGGTCATCTTATTTATTCCATATTTAATATGTAAGATGGGAAGCAAAGTGCATAAGCTGAAAGGAAGTATGATGGTGCTGGCATGGGGGGGACTTGCGGCTTTCGGAGTGTTCTATCTGACAGATAACTTAAGTTCCGCTATTATTGTAATGGGGATTTCATGTTTTGTGCTGTTCGTGGTACATAAGAAGATGAAACCGTTTTTGATCATTGCTGGATGCGGTGTGGGTGGATTTGTTGCTGTCGCCGCAGTTTTGGGGAAGGTACTGGAAAACAGTACAAATTTCCGCCTTCGCCGAATCATCGCGTGGCTTAATCCGGAGAAATACGCATCTTCACTGGCGTTTCAGACCCTGCAGGGAATGTATGCCATCGGTTCCGGAGGATTTTTCGGCAAGGGACTTGGAAACAGTGCCCAGAAGATGATCATTCCGGAAGTTCAGAATGACTTTATTCTTACGGTAATCTGTGAGGAATTGGGAGTGTTTGGTGCAATTATGGTGTTTGTACTTTTTGGTCTTCTCCTCTACAGGCTACTCTTTATCGCACAGAATGCTCCGGATTTATACGGTTCTTTGATCGTGACAGGAATCTTTTCCCATATCGCGATCCAGGTTATTTTAAATGTAGCGGTTGTTGTGAACCTGATCCCGAACACAGGAATTACGCTTCCGTTTATCAGCTATGGAGGTACCTCGGTACTTTTCCTTATGATTGAGATGGGGATTGCGCTTGGCGTATCAAGAAAGATAAAGATTGAAGAGTAAAAAAGACTTTTTTTCCCTGAAAGAGTGTGTTATCATATATAAAGTAGTAATGGAAACTACTTATGAGATGGTAAAGATAAATTTCAGGAGGAATGATATATGAGTTACAAAATAATCGTGGACAGCTGCGGAGAACTGACGGAAGAGATGAAGGCTTCGGGGATTTTTGAGACGGCATCACTTTCGATGGATGTGGATGGTTATCATATTATAGATGATGAGACCTTTGACCAGGCAGATTTTCTTCAGAAAGTTGCGGCAAGTCCGAATTGCCCGAAGTCAAGTTGCCCTTCACCGGAACGGTATATGGAAGCGTACCGATGTGACGCAGAGCATGTTTATGTGGTAACACTTTCTGCTGAACTCAGTGGTTCTTATAACAGTGCGATGCTTGGAGCGAACCTTTATCATGAAGAATATGGAGAGAAGGACATTTATGTGTTCAATTCCCGTTCCGCATCAATCGGAGAGACGCTGATTGCCTGCAAGATTATAGAATGTGAAGAGGCAGGACTGATGTTCCCGGAAGTGATCGAACGGGTGGAAGACTATATTGAGGGACAGAATACATTCTTCGTTCTTGAGACACTGGAGACGCTCCGCAAGAACGGAAGGCTTACCGGATTGAAAGCAATCGCAGCGACTGTTCTTAATATTAAACCGGTCATGGGTTCAACTCCGAAAGGAGAGATCTGCCAGCTCGGACAGGCACGCGGAATGAAGAAAGCGCTGCAGAAGTTGGTGGACTGTGTTGCGGAAGGGTCTGAGAATGTGGAGAATAAGATTCTGGCAATTTCACACTGCAACTGCCCGGAAAGAGCAGAGATTCTGAAAGAGATGATGGAAGAAAGGCTGCATCCGAGACAGATCATTGTGCTGGATACACGGGGAATCAGCAGTATGTATGCGAATGACGGTGGAGTGATCGTGGCGGTATAATGCTAAATGTTTTATTACATTGTTGGTAGAGGTAGTAATTGTGACATTAGCTGAGAAATTGAAGAAGGCAAGAGAACAGGCCGGATATTCTCAAAGCCAGGTTGCTGAAAAATTAAATATTTCACGGCAGGCGGTCTCTAGATGGGAAAATGGCAGGGCATATCCGGATATTGATAATTTAGTGTTGCTCAGTGAAATGTATGGAGTTTCTACGGATGAATTGTTAAAAGATAAAGTAGAAGATATACAATTAGAAGTAAACACTCCTATCAAAAATGAGCAAGAAGCAAAGGATAATAATAGAAGACTTATATTGCTGTTAATAGTAATTATTAGTACTTTATTTCCTGGCATAGGATTATTGGTAACGTTGTCGATTTTACTTTATTGTTTAATAGATAAGAAAAAAGTGTCTAAAGTATATAATGTTATCATGGCAGTGTGTTTGGTGGTTAACATCATTAATACAGGAGTTTTGATAAAATCATTTGGTGTTTTATTTATTAAAGGAATTTAACACTATATGATGAATGTGTTATATACATTTTACATCGGAATCAGTACAGTAAACTAATAATTTCCCTCTGGGAAATCACTCATTACTTTAACATAAAGGGGTTTGTGCTATTATTTGTATATAATATTTGTGCAAATAAGTGTTGAATAATTGAGGGATAAGGGGGTGTCCATATGAAACGCAATAAGATTAGTAATCATAAGAAATTAGCGTTGGTAGAGCTTTTTTGTTTGATTTTATTAACTCTATACGTATTAAAACAACATGTTTTGCCAGAAGTACTGCAGTTTAATCCCGATTTTTATGTGATATTTAATTGGTGGCTGTGGTTAGTGGATAAGACTATAGGAAATGTTTGCAGATTTTTGGCAGTTATTTTCACTTTTCAAATACTAAGGGAAATAATTCCAAAAGACCCTGAAATAAAAGATGAAAAATAGAAAAGTCTAATGCTTGAATCTATAAGTGAAATATGCTAAGATTGTAACATCTAGTTTCAAAGGAGTTTTACGCGATGAGTCAGGAAAAAGTAGATCGTTATAAAAAGGAAAAAGCGAATAGAAAACAGATTATGAAAAAGCAGAAGACGATGCATTACATACGTTGCACGGTCTTTGGTGTGGTTGCGATCGCATTGGTTGGCTGGCTTGGATATTCCGCATATGGATTATATGAGCAGAATCAGCCAAGAGAGATGGCGGAAGTGGATTACACAGCTGTAGACGGATATCTTCAGTCGCTTAATTTATCTGAATAATGAATAAGAATGATTTCGTAAGGAGTCTGCCGGAAGGCAGGCTCCTTTTTCTGTGGATTCTGTGGAATCAGTTCATCTGTGAAAAATTGTTATGAAATTTTGGTGAAAAGACGAAAAAGGGACTTGAAAAGGGAGAAAAAGTGGTTTACAATGGTTTCAAGTGGTAGAAAGTGGTGAATAGTGGTGCGAAGTGGTGTAAAAGTGGCAGACCACTTTGAAAGAAGGTGATCCCTGATGTTGACTGGAGAGTTTAATCACAGTATTGACGCGAAAGGCAGGCTCATCATTCCGTCAAAATTGCGAGAAAGTCTGGGAGAACATTTCGTAATTACCAAGGGAATGGATGGCTGCTTATTTCTCTATCCGGAAAATGAATGGGAAGCCTTTGAAGAAAAGCTAAGAACCTTACCACTGACGAACAAAAAGGCCAGAGACTTTAAGCGTTTCTTTCTCGGAAGTGCCGTAGAAGGAGAGATTGATAAACAAGGGAGAGTTTTGATTTCTTCTTCACTTCGTGCATATGCAGACCTTGACAAAGAAGTGGTGCTTGCAGGTGTACTTGATAAGGTGGAGATCTGGAGCAAAGATGCGTGGGAAGCTCGTACTGCTGATATTGAGGAAAATATCGAAGATATTGCAAGTGACATGGAAGATTTGGGACTGAGCATTTAAGCTTTATGGCTAAGCTGCTGTGCATTTACGAGACCATGAAAGAAACGGATTGCAATGATTCGTTTCGATTAGGAGGATACTATGGCATTTGAACACAAATCAGTATTACTGGAGGAGACAATCGAGGGCCTTTCCATCAAGCCGGACGGAATTTACGTCGATGGGACGCTTGGTGGAGGCGGACATGCTTATGAAGTATGTCGGCGTTTAAGTAACAAGGGGAGTTTTATAGGAATAGACCAGGACGCGGCGGCAATCGAGGCTGCCGGCGCCCGCTTACTCAGTTTCGGGGAGAGAGTTACAATAATCCGGAGCAATTATTGTGATATGAAGCTGAGGCTCCATGAGATCGGCATTGACAAAGTGGATGGGATCGTGCTGGATCTGGGCGTATCATCTTATCAGCTTGATACGGCAGAGAGAGGATTCTCCTATCGATCAGATGCACCTTTGGATATGAGAATGGACACAAGACAGAGTGTAACGGCAAAGGACATCGTCAATGGCTACAGTGAGATGGACCTTTTTCGCATTATTCGTGACTACGGTGAGGACAAGTTTGCGAAGAATATCGCAAAGCATATCGTAGCTGCACGTGAGAAAGGTCCGATCGAAACTACGGGCCAGCTATCAGAGATCATCAAACAGTCGATACCGATGAAGTTTCAGAAGACATCAGGACATCCGGCGAAGAGAACTTTTCAGGCAATCCGCATAGAGTGCAACAGAGAACTGGAGGTTTTAAGAGATTCGCTTGATGACATGATTGATATATTGAATCCGGGAGGAAGAATCTGTATTATTACATTTCATTCTCTGGAGGATCGAATTGTAAAGGGTATCTTTAAGAAGAATGAGAATCCATGCACATGTCCGAGTACGTTTCCGGTATGCGTGTGCGGTAAGGTATCTAAAGGAACTGTTATCACGAAGAAACCAATTCTTCCAAGCGAGGAAGAGATGGAGGAGAACAGCCGCTCAAAGAGTGCAAAACTCAGAATTTTTGAGCATTGTTAAAATACCGAAGAGATAGAAGAATTGAAAGGATGGTGCCTTATGGCAGCAAGGCGGAATAATTATGTAGAGACAGCAAGACGCCCACAGGCACATGGTGGAATGTACATATACGGGAATACGGTCCGCAAGGCAGAAGTAATGCCAAAAAGGCGTGAACATGTAGTTGAAGAACCGCGCCCTAAGAAGAAAATAAGCCGTCAGATCAAGCAGAACCGGAAGAAAGCGCTGCATATGAGTCCGGCGTATGTTACGTTTCTTGCGCTTGCAGCAGTCGCAGCACTTGTAGTATGTGTATGGTATCTGCAGATGAGAGCAGAGCTGACAAGCCGTACCGAGCATATTGCCCAGCTTCAGCAGGAGCTTGCAGATATGAAGGAAGAGAATACAACAAGATATAATTCCATCGTAGATTCTGTGAATCTGGAGGGGGTAAGAGAGAAAGCGATTAATGAACTGGGTATGGTATATGCCACATCAGATCAGGTGATCACGTATCAGAATCCGGTAAGTGATTATATCAAACAGTATCAGAGTATTCCGAAAAACGGAGTGCTTGCCCAGTCTGAACAGATGAAAAAATAAAAGAAGTGCAAGGTGAATCAAATGTCAAAAAGAAAGAAAAGAAAAGTTCCTGCTTTGAGGCAAAAATTCACGAAAGGGATGCAGAAAAAGCTGGTAATACTCTTTATGGCGATATTACTGGCTTTTGTTATTCTTATCGGAAGAATTACTTATATCAATGCTTCAGAAGGAGAGAATTATACCAAGATCGTTCTTGACCAGCAGCAGTATACCAGCAGAACGATTCCGTTTAAAAGAGGGGACATTGTGGACAGCAATGGAACCAAACTTGCAACCAGTGAACGTGTGTACAATGTAATACTGGATGCCAAGGTGCTCTTAAGTAATGAAAAGAAGGCAGACGAGTACAAGCAGGCGACAACAGAAGCGCTGCAGACTTATTTTGAAATCGATCCACAGACGGTTCTCCAAATACTGGAGGAAAATCCAGACAGCCGTTATAATATCCTAAAAAAGAGTGTGGATTATGATACAGCAAAAGCTTATGAAAAGGCAGTGGATGGAAATACGAATATCCAGGGAATATGGCTGGAGGAAGATTACATCCGGAATTACCCATATAATACGCTGGCATGTGATGTGATTGGATTCAGTGTGGATGGAAATGTCGGTGCTGCAGGTCTTGAGGCATCCTATAACAGCATTTTGAATGGAACAGACGGACGGAGCTACGGATATCAGAATGCAGAGCTTTCCACAACGCAGACAGTAAAAGAGCCAATCAATGGAAGCACGATCGTCACAACTCTGGATACAAATCTCCAGTCGATTGTTGAGAAGCATCTGACAGCATTTTATGACTCCCACACAAACGGGGCAACAGAAGGTCCGGGATTTAAAAATGGTGCTGTGATCGTTATGAATCCGAATACAGGAGAGATTCTTGCTATGGCATCTATGCCGAATTATAATTTGAATAAGCCAAGGGATTTGACGAAATATTATTCAAAAGAAGCAATAAGTGCGATGTCAAGTGAAGAGACGGTCGATGTGCTGAACGGACTGTGGAGAAACTTCTGCGTTTCGGATACTTATGAACCAGGTTCTACGATAAAGCCGTTTACAGTAGCGACAGGACTGGAAATCGGAAAGCTGACCGGAAATGAGACTTATTATTGCGGAGGATATCTTCATGTGGGAGATCATGATATTAAGTGTATCTCCTATGATGAGGGAGGTCATGGATATCAGACGCTTACGCAGGTCATGGAGAATTCCTGTAACGTTGCTTTGATGGAAATCGCTATGAGCGAGGGAGCGGAAGAATTTTCAAAATATCAAGATGTCTTTGGTTTTGGCCGGAAAACTGGAATTGATCTTCCCGGAGAAGCACTGGGACTTTTGTATGACGTGGAGAATATGGGAATCACAGACCTTGCTACAAACTCATTTGGACAGAATTTTAATGTTACTATGGTTCAGCTCGTGGCAGGATTTAGTTCGCTGATCAATGGTGGTAATTACTATGAACCGCATCTGGTGAAAGCAATTCAGGATGATAATGGAAATGTAACAGAAACGATCGAGCCGATTTTAGAGAAGAGAACGATTTCACAGAGGACATCTGAACTTCTGAAGAGCTATATGTACAGTGTTGTAGAAAACGGAAGCGGAAAATATGCCAAAGTAGAAGGATATGATATCGGCGGTAAGACAGGTACTGCTGAGAAACTTCCGCGAGGAGAGAACAAAAACGTGGTTTCCTTTATCGGATATGCGCCGCAGGAAAATCCGGAAATAGTAGTGTATGTCGTGATCGATGAACCGAATGTGCCGAATCAGGCAAGATGCAGTAATCAGATTTCTCAGCTTGCTGCAGATATTATGAAAGAGGCATTTCCGTATCTGGGCATTACAAAAGTTTCCGCGGAGTAAAATGAACGGTATAACCCCGGGCATTACATAATATGTTATACAAATAGAAGATAACATATTATGAGGCCCGGGGTTTTATGCGTAATAAAACATATAATAAAAAGAAAATGCTGGTCGTTTTTCTTGCTGCACTTATAATGATACATGGACTTCTGGGAAGACTTTTGTATCTGATGGTCTTCGATGCCGAATATTATCAGCAGAAAGCGAAGGAACTGCATGAGCGTGAGCGTGAGATCAAAGCCGCCCGTGGAGAGATTGTAGACCGGAACGGGGTAGTGCTTGCAACAAACAAAACGGTCTGTACGATTTCTGTCATTCACAGTCAGATTACTGAACCTGAACAAGTAATCCGGGTCTTGTCATCGGAATTGGAGATTGCAGAGAGTGAAATCCGAAAAAAGGTGGAAAAGATTTCATCCAGAGAAAAAATCAAGACAAATGTTGAAAAAGAAGTGGGGGATAAAATACGAGAATATGATCTGGACGGAGTGAAAATAGATGAGGATTTCAAAAGGTATTATCCATATGATAGTCTTGCTTCCAAAGTGCTCGGATTTACCGGAGGGGATAATCAGGGAATTATTGGACTTGAGGTGAAATACGAAGAGTGGCTGAAAGGGGAGAATGGGACGATTCTTACGACAACAGATGCCAGAGGAATCGAACTGGAAGGGGTTGCGGAAGACAGGATAGAGCCTGTTGCAGGAGATACTTTGCAGATCAGTCTTGATTATAATATTCAGATGTATGCCCAGCAGGCGGCACAGAAAGTGATGGAAGAAAAGGAAGCAGATGCGGTGGTGATTCTGGTAATGAATCCCAAAAACGGAGAAATCTATGCCTGCGTTAATATTCCGGAATTTAGTTTAAATGATCCGTTTACACTGAATACGGATGCGGAAGTTTCCACTCTGGATGACGAGAAGAAACAGGAGCTTTTGAACCAGATGTGGAGAAACCGCTGTGTAAATGATACATATGAACCGGGATCTGTATTTAAGGTTTTTACAGCAGCAGCAGCGCTGGAAGAGGGTGTTGTAAAGCTTACAGACCAGTTTCACTGTCCCGGATATAAAATTGTGGAGGACCGGAAGATCCGCTGTGCAAGAACGACCGGGCACGGTGCGGAAACCTTTGTGCAGGGAGTGCAGAATTCCTGCAATCCGGTATTTATAGAAGTGGGGTTAAGGCTTGGTGTAGATAATTTCTATAAATTTTTTGAAAAATTCGGATTACTTGAGAAGACAAGAGTGGATGTTCCCGGGGAAGCTTCTACGATTATGCATAAAAAAGAAAATGTCGGTCTGGTTGAACTTGCGACCATGTCTTTCGGACAGTCTTTTCAGGTGACACCGATTCAGATGGCAACAACAGTGAGCTCCATTGTAAACGGAGGGAAAAGGATCACACCACATTTTGGAGTGGCAGCATACAATGAAGCCGGGGAAAAAGTGGAAACATTTCAGCATGGTGAGGGGAGGCATATTCTGTCGGAAGATATTTCCGAAACCATGCGGTCTGTTCTTGAGACGGTTGTGTCGGAAGGAGGAGGCAAGAATGCCTATATCGAAGGATACCGGATCGGAGGCAAGACGGCAACGAGTCAGACGCTTCCAAGAAGTGCGAGAAAATATATTTCCTCTTTTGTAGGCTTTGCACCTGCTGATGATCCTGAGGTGATTGCAATGGCGATTATTTACAATCCGACAGGAGTGTATTATGGAGGGACGATTGCAGCACCGGTTGTCCGGGATATTTTTGATAACATCCTGCCTTATCTTGGAATAGAAAAGCAGGAGTAAAGTGAAGCAGTGTCTACTTTACAAATGGAAACAGATACATTATACTAAATGCGTAGAAAAAAACCAAAGAGAATAAGAGGTGTGTTATGGATTATAAAATGGTGATCCCGGTGCTGATAGCATTCGGACTTAGTGTACTTACAGGACCCATCGTAATACCGATTTTAAGGCGTCTTAAGATGGGGCAGACAGAGCGTGAAGAGGGAGTGAAATCTCACCTTAAGAAGGCAGGAACTCCGACCATGGGCGGTGTTATCATTCTTTTTGCGATTGTAATGACATCACTGATCTATGTGAGAGAGTATCCTAAGGTAATTCCTGTCCTCTTCGTGACGCTCGGATTTGGAATGATCGGATTTCTTGATGATTATCTGAAGGTGGTATTAAAGCGGTCAGACGGACTGATGCCGATGCAGAAGATGGCGCTTCAGATTGTGGTTACTGCAATTTTTGCTTTTTATATTGTGAAAGTTGCAAAGGTTCCGCTCACGATGCTGGTTCCGTTTACCGGAGGCAAGTATTACTGGGACATTGGATGGCTTGCAATTCCGGTGCTGTTTTTTGCTGTGATAGGAACGGTAAACGGTGTGAACTTTACTGACGGACTGGACGGTCTTGCATCCAGTGTGACAGTTTTAGTTGCAACATTCTTTACAGTTGTGGCTATGGGGAACAAGAGCGGTATTGAACCGATTACCTGTGCAGTTGTCGGAGCGCTTCTGGGATTCTTACTGTTTAATGTATACCCGGCAAGTGTCTTCATGGGTGATACCGGATCGCTGGCACTTGGAGGATTTGTTGCATCTGCTGCCTATATGCTTCAGATGCCGCTTTTCATTATCATAGTCGGACTCATCTATCTGGTAGAAGTGCTTTCTGTTATCATTCAAGTGGCATATTTTAAGAAAACCGGAGGAAAGAGATTTTTCAAGATGGCTCCGATCCACCACCATTTTGAACTTTGCGGATGGAGTGAGACGAGAGTCGTTGCAGTATTTTCGATCATTACAGCAATTTTGTGTCTGATTGCGCTTCTGGCATTATAATTATTTTTAGGCGCAGCAGGCTTCAGAAAGAAGCTGCTTTCTGAAGATAAGAGGAGGAAGAACAGAAATGGAATTACAAGGGAAAAAGGTATTGGTATTTGGTGCCGGTATCAGTGGAAACGGTTCTTGTAGGTTGCTTGCCGCAAGAGGGGCAGAGGTGATTCTTTATGATGGAAATGAGAAGCTGGATGCTGCTTTAGTGGAGAAGCAGACCGGAGCCAGGGTCGTACTTGGAAGATTTCCGGAAGAGGAGATTGGAACACTTGATCTGGTTGTTATGAGTCCGGGGGTTCCTACAGATCTTCCGGTCGTGCTCAAAATGAAAGAAGCAGGTGTTCCGGTATGGGGTGAGATCGAACTTGCCTATGTATGCGGAAAGGGAGAGGTTCTTGGAATTACCGGAACGAACGGGAAGACTACAACGACCTCTCTTCTCGGAGCAATCATGATGAATGCGTTTGAGAGCGCATTTGTTGTCGGAAATATTGGAAATCCTTATACAACAGTTGCAGATGAGACGAGAGAGGATTCGGTAATCGTTGCAGAGCTTTCCAGCTTCCAGCTTGAGAGTATTCTTACATTCCGTCCTAGAGTAAGCGCGGTGTTGAATATTACACCGGATCATTTGAACAGACACCACACAATGGAAGCATATATTCAGGCAAAGCAGGATATTACAAAGAATCAGACGGCAGAGGATACTTGCGTCCTGAATTATGAAGATGAAGTGACCAGAAAGATGGCAGATAAGATTAACGCTTCTGTTCTATTTTTCAGTAGTGCGCATAAATTGGAACAAGGGATATATCTTGACGATGATGCCATTATTTATAAGCCTGACAGGGAAAAAGAAGGAGTGCTTATCTGCAGAACCGATGAACTTCAGATTCTTGGAGTGCATAATTATGAAAATGTGATGGCTGCAGTTGCTATGGCAGCCGTGTATGGCGTGGATCTGGATATTATCCGAAAGACTGTGAAAGCATTTAAGGGAGTGGAACACAGAATTGAATTCGTTGCCGAGAAGAATGGTGTGGTTTATTATAATGACTCCAAGGGAACGAATCCGGATGCTGCGATCAAAGGAATCCAGGCGATGAATCGTCCTACAGTTCTTATTGGCGGCGGATATGATAAGCAGTCTGATTTCCACGAATGGATTCGCAGCTTTGATGGAAAAGTACGTTATCTTGTTCTGATCGGCGCAACCAAAGAACAGATTCAAAGAGAAGCGGCAGAATGTGGATTTACGAACTGCATTCTGAAGGACACATTCCGGGAGGCAATGGATGCCTGTGTGGAACTTGCACGTCCCGGAGATGCGGTTCTCCTTTCACCGGCCTGTGCAAGCTGGGGAATGTTCCCAAATTATGAGGTGCGCGGTGAAGAGTTTAAAAAATATGTGAATGCATTATAGGTAAGTTGGGAAGTGAGCCGGATTGGCGGAAAAAGAAAAGAAGAGTCAGATGGATTATACGCTTCTTGTGATTGTATTTCTCCTTGTTATTGCCGGGCTGGTTATTCTATACAGTACCAGTTCCTATAACGGAGAAGTAAAGTTTCACGATTCCTTCTACTATTTGAAAAAGCAGGTATTTGCGACGGTACTGGGGATTGTCATGATGTTTTTTGTTGCAGGAATTGACTATCATATCTGGCAGAAAGTTGCTGCCCTGGGATATATGCTTTCCATTGCGCTGTCAATTGCGGTTATGATTTTTGGAAAAGAGTATAACGGATCCAAAAGATGGTTATCTTTGGGTCCGTTTTCTTTTCAGCCGTCAGAATTTTCTAAAGTGGCATTGATCATTTTCCTTTCATGGCTGGTCACACGGAATGTGAAAACGATTGCAAAACTACGGACAATGATCAAAATCATGGTATGGATACTTCCGATCGTTGCCCTTGTCGGGGCCAGTAATTTAAGTACAGCGGTAATCATTCTTGGAATAGGAATCATCCTGGTATTTGTAGCCAGTCCGAAATATGCCCAGTTTGTTGGAATGGGTGTACTTGGATGTGCGTTTATGGGGATTTTCCTGGCGCTGGAAAGTTATCGTCTGGAGCGCCTTGCAATCTGGAGAAATCCGGAAAAATACGAAAAAGGTTATCAGACCCTGCAGGGGCTTTATGCAATCGGATCCGGCGGGCTTTTCGGGACCGGGCTTGGAAATAGTGTGCAAAAGCTCGGATTTGTTCCCGAAGCGCAGAATGATATGATATTTTCTATTATCTGTGAAGAACTGGGGCTTGTGGGAGCCGCACTCATTGTGCTTTTGTTTTTGCTTCTGATCTGGAGATTTTTTTTGATTGCAGCAAATTGCAAGGACCTTTTTGGTGCGCTGATTGCGACAGGTGCCATGGCGCATATGATGATACAGGTAATCCTGAATATTGCGGTCGTTACAAATACAATTCCGAATACTGGAATCACACTCCCGTTTATCAGTTATGGAGGAACTTCGGTGGTCTTTCTTTTGGTTGAAATGGGGCTTGTGCTCAGTGTGTCAAGTCTGGTAGAATGATGGAAGGGGTGTAATAAAGATTTCCGTAAGGAAAGAAGTTAATAAGGAGGTGTATGGATGAGCGAAGAACGTAAGAATGTGAAAAAGCGGATTAAGAAACGAACAATCTATGCAATTATTCTGGTTGTGATGCTGATCTGCTTTTTTATGATTGGATTTTTACTTTTGTTCCAGGTCAGGACGATTAAGGTGGAAGGAAATCAGTATCTTACCAGTCAGGAGATTGCAGACTGGCTGCAGCAGGATGAGCTTTCTTCGAATACGGTGTACCTGCTTTGCAAATATCATTTTACAGATTATGAGATGCTTCCCGGAATCGAAAGTGCAAAAGTAAGGATGGAAAATCCGTGGACGGTTAAAGTAACAGTTACGGAAAAAAAGATTGTAGGATACATAGTCGTAGATGATGATTTCGTGTATTTTGACAAGGACGGTGTGGTTCGCGCCAAGACAAAAGAATGGTGGGAAGATATCCCCTGTATTGAAGGACTTACGGTGAATGAAGTCACACTCTATGAGGAACTTCCGGTCGGCAAGGAGAATAAAAAGATTTTTGAAAATTTGCTGGATATGAGTAATACGCTTAAAAAATATGAATTAAAGCCGGATCGGATCTTATGTCGAGATTCGAATCTGTATTTGTATTTTGGAAATAAATGCGTGATCATCGGAGATGAGAACCTTGCTGACAGGATTGCCCAGATTCCGCCTATTCTGGAGAAGCTCGGTGAGCAGAAAGGAACGCTCCATCTGGAGAGATATGATGAGAATCATACCACGATCAGCTTTGAGAAAGATGTACTTCCGGAAGGAAGTGAATAAAAAGTTAGAAAAATATACAAAATTCTATTGATATTTTGAAGAAAAAAATATATTATAGTTGATATATAGATAATCGTATATTGGACATATAGGGTGTATAATATAATAAGGAGACAAAGGAGGAGAAACTCTTGTTAGAAATTAAGACAAACGAATCAGAAGCAGCAGCGAAAATAATCGTAATTGGTGTAGGCGGTGGTGGAAATAACGCTGTGAACCGCATGATCGACGAACAGATTGCAGGTGTAGAGTTTATTGCGATCAATACAGATAAGCAGGCACTTCAGCTTTGTAAAGCACCTACTCTGATGCAGATTGGAGACAAGCTTACCAAAGGACTCGGAGCAGGAGCTAAGCCAGAGATTGGTGAGAAGGCAGCTGAAGAGAGCGCAGAAGAGATTTCAGCAGCACTGAAAGGTGCAGATATGGTATTCGTTACCTGTGGTATGGGAGGCGGAACCGGTACAGGTGCAACACCTGTAGTAGCACGTATTGCGAAAGAACAGGGAGCACTTACCGTAGGTGTAGTCACAAAGCCATTCCGTTTTGAATCCAAGACAAGAATGAATAATGCACTTGCAGGTATTGAGAAATTGAAAGAGAATGTGGATACACTGATTGTTATCCCGAATGATAAACTTCTTGAAATTGTTGACAGAAGAACTACGATGCCGGAAGCACTTAAGAAAGCGGATGAAGTTCTTCAGCAGGGTATTCAGGGTATCACAGACCTGATCAATGTACCTTCACTTATCAATCTTGATTTCGCTGATGTACAGACCGTTATGACTGACAAGGGAATTGCTCATATCGGTATCGGACAGGGTAAGGGTGATGATAAGGCATTAGAAGCTGTTAAGCAGGCTGTTGCAAGTCCGCTTCTTGAGACTACGATTGCAGGAGCTTCACATGTTATTATTAATATTTCCGGTGATATTACTCTTATGGATGCAAGTGATGCTGCAGAATATGTACAGGATCTTGCAGGAGAAGATGCAAATATTATCTTTGGTGCAATGTACGATGATTCCAAGTCTGATGAAGCAACCATTACTGTTATTGCAACAGGACTTCATAATGTTGGAGGAACTGCATCAAAACTTCAGTCCAGACTGGAACATAAAGCAGGTATGATGTCAGGTGCAGGTTCCATGGGCGGCGCTATGAACGGAGCTACACAGACTATGCCAACAAGAGATTATGGTATGGAGAGACCGACATATGCTACGCGTAACTACCAGCAGAGTGGAAACGGAACAATGCCACAGTATCAGCAGCCGACAAGAAAACCAACCAGTTCAGTAAAAGAACAGTCTATCAAGATTCCTGATTTCTTTAAGAAATAGGAAGTTCTAAAGAAAGAATATTGTAAGAGGACGTAATATTTATGTTACGTCCTCTTTTTTTTAATCATTTCCCCATTGAAAAAACTAAATAACAGGTAATTTTATGACACTTGGTGTCGAGCAAAAAAAATGCTGCCTCTCACTATTTGACAAATTATGTAAAGCGTTTTGTCTATAATAAGGCTTGCTTTAGTACCAAATCGATTTGAAATCAAAAGAAAGAAGGAAATAAGTGCAGTATGAAATATATTTAGATGTATTTTTTTTGAATAACTTTATGATGGACTATCTGATCCTGCTTGCTGTCAGGAAAACATTGAAGTGCACTGCCACGTACGGATATGTATTGCTGGGAGCAGGCGTGGGGGCAGCATTTGCCTGCGGCATGGTGTTACTGCCTCTGGGGAATTTTGAGAGAACGCTGTTTATGCATTTTCTGGGAAATTCTTTGATGTTGTGGACCTCTTTGAAACCGGAGAACATGCGTGAGTTTTTGAAAGCATGGATCTTATTGTATATTTTAAGCTTTTTCATGGGCGGAATTATGGGATGGATGAAACAGTACCTAAGCTGGAATTTCCGGGAAGGAACATTCTTTATTACGGCAACAATCATCAGTTATTATTTGTTTTTAAGAGGAATCAACTTTTTAAAGACCCTTTATCAGAGGCAGAATTTCAGGTGCAGTGTTACGCTTTGCTACGGGAAGAACGTGTGCACATTCAGAGCTGTCATAGATAGCGGAAATAGTCTGTTTGATTCTTTGACATGCAAACCTGTACATATTATTGATGAGAAAGCAATAAAAAGATTAATAAATAATGAGAGAATACAGAATGTCAGATATATTTCTTACAGTACGATCCAAGAAAAAGAAGCCATACTTCCGGTTATTATGATCGACAAAATGTGCATACATGAAGAAAAAGAAAAAAATGTGGATTCTCCTCTTTTGGGAATTTCCTCAAAGAGGTGTTTCGGTAATGGAAGTTATGATGTGATATTGCATCCGGATGAGTGTTAGGAGGAGTAGGTAATGATGATAAAAGTTGCAGTTCCAAATCAGTTCAAATTCAAAATGGTTCCCACGTTTCGGACGTTTCTGTTTCCGGAATCAAAAGAGGTTCATTATATCGGCGGGGCGGATATTCTACCGGCTCCGCTTGAAGCAGAAGAAGAAAACCGGGCGATAGAATGCCTGAGGACGGATGAGAAAGAAAGTGCGAAGAAAATGCTGATTGAACATAATCTGCGCCTGGTGGTGTATATTGCAAAGAAATTTGATAATACCGGAGTGGGAGTAGAAGATTTGATTTCTATCGGAACGATTGGACTTATTAAGGCAATTAATACGTTCAATCCTGAGAAAAAGATCAAGCTTGCGACCTATGCTTCGCGCTGTATCGAAAATGAGATTCTGATGTATTTAAGAAGAAACAGTAAGACACGGATGGAAGTGTCGATAGATGAGCCTTTAAATGTAGACTGGGATGGAAATGAACTTCTGCTGTCTGATATTCTTGGGACAGAAGAAGATACGATTTACCGGAATATGGAAAATGAGGCGGAAAAGAAGGTTCTTAACCATGCTGTCAGCCTTCTTTCGAAAAGAGAAAGAACGATCGTACAGATGCGTTTTGGGCTTGGAACAGCAGATGGCGAAGAAAAAACACAGAAAGAGGTGGCGGATATTCTGGGGATTTCCCAGTCATATATTTCCCGTTTGGAAAAAAAGATCATGATCAGATTAAGACGCGAAATGGTGCGATACGAATAAAGGGGCAGAGATGATTATACATCATCTCTGTCCCATTTATCTGCCAGGTTCTGAATCTGGGTTTCAAATTTGGCAAGATCCTTATTTGCAAGACCTTCATTTTTAAGGACAACATCCATAAGTCGTTTTGCTGCAGCGACCACACGTCCAAAGGCGGAGGCTGCACGTTGATTGACAGGCTTTTCGGCAGCCTTTTTCGGAATCCTAATACCGGCACTTAGTATTGTATCGGTGGCAAGATCTACCGCACCGCCTGAATAAGGGGCAAAAGCAGGAATCTTAAACTTTTCTGTGATGGTTTTTGCAAATTCATCGGTGACACCGTCTTCGCCGTGAACCACAAAAATATGTGACGGTTTTTTTTCAAAACCATCGATCCAGCTCAGAAGACCGTTCATATCGGCATGACCGCTGATTCCCTGAAGGACTTCAATATGGGCATTCACTTCAATGTTCTCACCAAAAAGTTTGACACATTCGGCACCTTCTACCAGTTTTCGACCTAATGTTCCCACAGCCTGATATCCGACAAAGAGGATAGTGCATTCCCGCCTCCAGAGATTATGTTTCAGGTGATGGCGAATTCGTCCGGCCTCACACATTCCGGATGCGGAAAGAATGACTTTCGGATTATCGTCAAAGTTGATCATTTTGGATTCTTCGCTCGTTATAGTGGTCTTAAGGCCGCTGAATATAAGTGGATTGATTCCCTTATTTATGAGCGCCATCGCTTCTTCATCGAAGCAGGAATGAGTATTTTTCTGGAAGACTGTGGTTGCATCAATGGAAAGAGGGCTGTCTACGTAAACCTCAAAATTGCTATATTCCGGCAAAAGATTCTTTTCTTTGATCTCTCGGAAGAAGTATAAGAGTTCCTGTGTTCGTCCGACTGCAAAGGACGGGATGACAACATTTCCTCCGCGGGCAAAAGTTTCACGAAGAATCCGTGTGAGATCACTGATGTAGTCCGGTTTTTCGGCAGCATGAACGCGGTTTCCGTAAGTGGATTCAATGACCAGATAGTCTGCTGAGCCGACTTTTTGTGGATCTTTGATAATCGGCTGATCTGTATTTCCCACGTCTCCGGAGAAGACAATTTTCTTTTCAATCCCATTTTCATTGATCCAGATTTCAATACAGGCAGAACCAAGAAGATGACCGACATCTGTAAATCGTACCTCTATTCCATCACAAAGATCGATCCGTTGGTCGTAATCGATCGGAGAAAGAAGCATGATGGTGTTCTGGGCGTCCTGCATATCATAAAGCGGCTCGTAAAGAGGCTCTCCGGAACGTTTGGCCTTGCGGTTGCGCCATTCGGCCTCAGCAACCTGAATATGAGCACTGTCACGAAGCATGATGTTGCACAGGTCGGCAGATGCAAATGTGGAAATAATCTCTCCTTTGAAACCATTCTTTACAAGGAGAGGAAGTTTTCCTGAATGATCAATGTGCGCATGGGTGAGAAGCACATAGTCGATAATGGAAGGAGAAACCGGTATTTCCTGATTCTCATAGAGATCCGGCCCCTGTTCCATTCCGCAGTCAATCAGAATATGTTTTCCGCAGGCTTCAAGATAGTGGCAGCTTCCTGTGACTTCATGGGCAGCGCCAATAAATGTTAGTTTCATAAGCTCAACCCCTTTTCATATGATATATTTATTTAATTATACTATATTTTCAGATAAAATAATAGAAAGATTGTCAAGGACTAATATTTTTTATATTTTGTTCATAATTGTATAAATAAAAAGTGTTTAGAGAAGAATTCTACTAGCTGGTAATAGTTAGGAGGATACTTGAAATGGCATTGAATAAAGTTGAAATCTGCGGAGTAAATACCTCGAAGCTGCCACTGCTCAGCGATGAGGAAAAAGAGATGTTATTCGCAAGGATCAGGCAAGGGGATGAGAAAGCGAAAGAAGAATATATCAAGGGCAATCTAAGGCTTGTGCTTAGTGTGATCAAGAGATTTGGAAGTAGTAATGAGAATCCGGATGATCTCTTCCAGATCGGGTGTATCGGACTGATTAAAGCCATCAATAACTTTAATCCTGAACTGGAAGTCAAGTTTTCTACTTATGCGGTTCCGATGATCATCGGTGAAATAAGGCGGTATATGCGGGATAATAATTCGATTCGCGTAAGTCGTTCTCTCAGGGATACAGCCTATAAAGCAATTTATGCGAAAGAAAATTATGTAAAAAGAAATATGAAAGAGCCTACTGTACAGGAGATTGCAGATGAGATAGGAATATCGAAGGAGGATGTTGTCTATGCGCTGGATGCAATTCAGTCACCGATGAGTCTGAATGAACCGGTATATAATGACAGTGGGGATGCACTTTATGTGATGGATCAGATCAGTGATAAGAAAAACAGGGAAGAAAAATGGATTGAAGAACTTTCTCTTCAGGCTGCGATGGAACATCTTGGGGAGAGGGAAAAATATATCATCCGGCTTCGCTTTTTTGAAGGGAAGACACAAATGGAGGTTGCTAAAGAGATTCAAATCTCACAGGCTCAGGTCAGCCGTCTGGAAAAGAATGCTCTGCATTTGATGCGTCAATATTTGAAAACTGAATAAAAATAGAAATGGGTATTGAAATTTGATAGGGTTCATACTATTATAATCATAGAAAAGGAGAGTAGCAATGGTTAGAGCGTGTGTATTTGATTTAGATGGAACCCTGACTGATACGTTGGATTCCCTGTGGTATTCAGTGAATGAGACTTTGAAGGAGCTTAGGGAAGGGAGTATCACCCGGGAACAGTGCCGCTGTTTCGTAGGGGATGGAGCCAGATGTCTGGTAGAACGTGCTTTGCGTGCGACAGGTGATGAGAAGCTTACAAGAATTGAAGAAGCTATGCAGATTTTCGGAAGAGTGTTTGGCGTTAGTTGCACGTATCATGTAGTACCTTATGAAGGGATACTTACTCTTCTGAAGGAACTTAAGAGCAGGGGAATCAAGATTGCAGTTTTCACTAATAAGCCGCACAGGCAGGCTGTCGATGTGGTGGAGAGTATTTTTGGTGAAGGAGTATTCGATCTGATCAGAGGGCAGCGTGAGGGATTTCCGAAGAAACCGGATCCGGCAGGTCTTTTAGATATTCTTAAAGAATTTGGAGTTCAAAAGGATGAGACCATTTATATTGGAGATTCGGAGGTGGATGTTAGAACCGGAAAGGCTGCACAGGTACTGACTATAGGAGTGAATTGGGGATTTCGTTCAAAAGAGATCTTGGAACAGACCGGTGCAGATGCAACTATAGACCGCGCCTGCGAGTTGCTTGGATTCCTGTAATACAAAGCGCTGATAATAAGCGTGATAGAGATAAAGGGAGGGTTATCGATATGTATGAGTATGATGAGGAGTGCCTGCACACATTTTTGAAAAAGCAGTCACAGCTGTTTGATGAACCGGTGGCTGATACACTTGAGGAAGCAGAGGCATTTCTGGAGGACTGCATGGCAGTTGTCGTTGACTCGATAAAAGAAGTGAGAGAATATTTTGAAGAGAGCGGCGCTGATATAGACGGCATGAGTGATGAAGAGCTGGAAGAAGCGTCTGAAGTATTTGAACTTCCTAATGGACAGTATCTGATTGTTGAAGGATAGGGAAAGCACCGCTTCTTAGTGTTTTGTATAATGTAAGTAGAGAGAAAGCCGTAGTCAGGACACTACGGCTTTTTTAAGCGCTTCGTCTATTGCATTCAGGAGGAGTTTGGATGTGTATGGAGTGTCGGATGATAATTCAATATTTTCCAGAGATTGCTGCTCGCAGATCTGATTCGCGATATCCTCAATTGCAGGCCGCAAAAGTGGATACATAGCCGAAACGGATTCACTCAGATTGCTGATCCTGATAGAAGTGATCCGTGTTTCGTCTACTGCGACTTCTACTTCCAGGTCGGTGCTGCCAAGTTGTACGTTGGAAGTATAGACACCGGGATTATATTTTTTCTGGATGTTACCACTGCGTGCGCTTTTTGAGGAAAACATAAAAAAGAGCAGACATAGAATTAAAATTCCAAGTACGACAAATACTGCTGTATAAATGATTTCCTTCATATGCAGGACGACAATTTTGGTTTTGGTACTCATGAAAACCCCCCAAATACATTATTTTTATATCCTGTTGTGTGCATCTAACATAATATATGATGAAATGCAGGAAAATATTCATTTTGATACGTGACAAAAAAGAAAGTGTCTGATATCATTAAGCAAGAAAAAATCAGAGGTGAAGAAAATGTTAATTATAGTAGGACTGGGAAATCCAGATGACAAGTATCAGGGAACCCGTCACAATGTTGGATTTGATGTGATAGATAAACTTTCAGAGAAATATAATATAGATGTGGACACGAGAAAACACAGGGCCTTCATTGGGAAAGGAATTATTGAAGGACAGAAGGTGATTCTTGCAAAGCCGCAGACCTATATGAATTTGAGCGGAGAAAGCGTAAGGAGTCTGATCGATTATTACAAGATAGATCCGGAAGAGGAACTTCTTGTAATTTATGATGATATCAGTCTGGATGTGGGACAGCTTAGGATTCGTAAGAAAGGAAGTGCCGGAGGTCATAACGGAATTAAAAATATTATTGCTCATCTTGGCACTTCCGTCTTCATGCGGATTAAAGTCGGAGTCGGGGAGAAGCCAAAGGATTATGATCTTGCGGATTATGTGCTTAGCAGATTTGCGAAAGAAGAGCGGGAGCTCATGGAAGAAGGCTATGATCTTGCGGTTAAGGCAACGGCTATGATCGCATCTGGCGAAACGGATCGGGCTATGAACGAGTATAACAAGAAGAAAAAGGAAACCAGTAAAGAATAAGGAGCAAATGGAAATGAATGCATTTACAAAGCCTTTGAGAGAATTGGCCGAATTCGAGGAAATTTGTAAAGTGAAAAGAAAAAAACCGGGCATTCTGCTGTTATCCGGGTGTGTGACTTCTCAAAAAACACATATGATTTATGCTCTAAGCGATGACTGTACCTATTCGGTCATCGCTCTTTCCAATGAAGAAAAAGCGAAGCAAATGTATGAAGAATACCGTTTCCTTGAGGAAAATGTATACTATTATCCTGCGAAGGATCTCCTTTTTTATCAGGCAGATATACACGGAAAGGTCCTGATAAGTCAGAGGATGGAAGTCATACAGGCACTTCTTGAGACAAGGGACAAAGAAGAAGTTTCCGTTACTGTCATCACGACTTTCGATGCATTCATGGATTCTCTGATGCCGCTTGAAGAGATCAGAAAGCGGATCATTACCATAGAAAATGGAGCAGGATATGAATTTGAGAGGCTGACGGAGCAGATTGCGTCCCTCGGATATGAAAGGGAAATTCAGGTTGTAGGGCCCGGACAGTTTGCAGTGCGCGGAGGAATTATTGACATTTATCCGCTTACGGAAGAACTCCCGATACGAATTGAGTTCTGGGAAGATGAAGTTGATTCCATCCGTACTTTCGACGTTGACAGCCAGCGCTCAGTGGAAAATCTTGAAGAAATTACAATTTATCCGGCGGAAGAATTACAGGATGAGAAGCATATGGTTTCTTTCATTGATTATTTTGACGTGAAAGAGACGAATGTATTTTTAGATGAACCGGTCCGTCTGATTGAGACCGGCATGCAGATTGAAGAAGAGGTTGTAAATGCATGTAAAATGCGCTCGCAGGCTTCGGATGATCTGGTGGGCGCTTCGGAACCGATTTTTTATACAACAGAAGAAATTGTAAAGAAACTGAATTGTTTTCCCTCAATTGGGCTTTGCGCGCTTGAGAATAAGTGCAAACCCTTTCTTGTAAGAGAGAATTTCCATCTCCAGGCAAAGAGTGTAAACCCATATAATAACAGCTTTGAGATGCTCACGCATGATCTGAAAAGACTGAAAAGAAGCGGATATCGTGTGCTTCTTCTTTCAGGATCCCGTACGAGGGCAAGAAGACTTGCGGAAGATTTGAGAGATTATAATCTTAGCAGTTATTACAATGAGGATATGGAACGTGAAATATCTTCTGGGGAGATCATGGTCTGTTACGGTCATGCTGCTGTAGGATATGAATATCCCATGCTCAAGTTCATGGTGATATCAGAAACAGATATTTTCGGAAAAGCAAAGAAAAAAAAGAAACGAAAAAGCTATGAAGGTCAGAAAATACAAAGTTTTTCTGATCTGAAACCGGGAGATTATGTTGTCCATGAAAATCATGGACTTGGTATTTACCGAGGAATTGAAAAGATAGAAGTTGACAAAGTCACAAAAGACTATATGAAAATTTCCTATGCCGACGGAGGAAATCTCTATATACTGGCGACGCAGCTTGACCTGATTCAGAAATATGCAAGCGCGGATGCGAAAAAACCAAAACTGAACCGTCTCGGAGGACAGGAATGGAAGAAAACGAAGACAAGAGTCAAAGGCGCCGTCCAGCAGATTGCAAAAGATCTGGTAGAACTCTATGCAGTGCGCCAGAAAAAGGAAGGCTTCGTGTATGAAAAGGATACTGTTTGGCAGAAGGAATTTGAGGAAATGTTTCCGTTTGAAGAGACGGAAGATCAGCTGATGGCCATTGATGCGGTGAAGAAGGATATGGAAAGTACCAGGATCATGGATCGTCTCATCTGCGGTGACGTGGGATTTGGAAAGACGGAAATCGCAATCCGTGCGGCTTTTAAGGCAGTTCAGGACGGAAAGCAGGTGGTCTATCTGGTGCCTACCACAATTCTTGCCCAGCAGCATTACAATACATTTGTTCAAAGAATGAAGGAATTCCCGGTCAGAGTAGATTTGCTGTGCAGATTCCGTACACCTGCAGAACAGAAAAAGACGCTGACCGATCTGACAAAAGGGCAGGTCGATATTTTGATTGGTACACATCGTGTGCTCAGTAAAGATGTGCAGTTTAAGGATCTTGGACTTCTGATTATAGATGAGGAACAAAGATTCGGAGTCCAGCACAAAGAAAAGATTAAAAAGATGAAAGAGAATGTAGATGTTCTGACGCTTACGGCAACTCCGATTCCGCGCACGCTTCATATGAGCCTTATCGGTATCAGAGATATGAGTGTATTAGAGGAAGCGCCGATGGACAGAATGCCGATTCAGACCTATGTTATGGAATATAATGATGAAATGGTACGAGAAGCCATACAAAGAGAACTGTCACGGCAGGGACAGGTATACTATGTATATAATCGTGTGAATGATATTTCAGAAGTAGCGGCCAGAATTCAGGCACTTGTGCCGGAAGCGAATGTGGAATTTGCGCACGGTCAGATGAGGGAACATCAGCTTGAACGAATTATGTATGATTTTATTAACGGAGAAATTGATGTGTTAATTTCTACAACAATCATCGAAACAGGACTTGATATTTCCAACGCAAATACGATTATTATTCATGATGCCGACAAAATGGGACTGTCCCAGCTGTATCAGCTGCGTGGTCGTGTTGGACGATCCAATCGTATGGCATATGCATTTCTTTTGTACAAGAGGGATAAGCTTCTTAAGGAAGTGGCAGAAAAGAGACTGGCAGCCATTCGGGAGTTTACGGATCTGGGATCGGGCGTAAAAATTGCCATGCGTGATCTGGAAATCAGAGGGGCAGGAAACCTTCTCGGAGAGGAGCAGCATGGTCATATGGAAGCGGTAGGCTATGATCTTTATTGTAAAATGTTGAATGAAGCAGTTCGGCAGCTGAAGGGTGAGATTTCCGAGGATACGTATACGACAACCATTGATTTGAATATCGATGCATATATTCCTCCGTCCTACATTCCGAATGAATATCAGAAGCTTGATATTTATAAAAGAATTGCCGCAATCGAGACGGAAGAAGAGCGGGAGGATATGCTGGAAGAACTGATTGACCGGTTCGGTGAACCGCCTAAGAAAGTACAGCAGCTTCTTACGATCGCCCAGATTAAGGCATATGCCCATAGTGCCTATATTATTTCTATTGAACAAAAAGGGGAAGATTATCAATTCACAATGTATGAAAAGGCGAAAGTAGCGGCTCGGAGGATACCGATTCTGCTGGATAAATATAAAGGAGCGCTTACCTTTAAAGTGGATGCTAACCCTTATTTTATATATCGGAAGCTTAGAAAGAGCAAAAAAGAAAAAGATGAACAGGTTCTTGAAAATGTAAAGAAAATTATTTCGGATATCCATGGACTTATTGAAATGTAGAATTGTGCAATTTTTGTGAAAAGGATTGCCAGTATCTTAAAAACACGGTATACTATATTAATATGCACGATTATCTTTACAGAAGAATCTGACGGGATATAGTTAAGGAGGAAACAGTTCAAATGAAGAGAAGAATAGTGACACTTGCGCTTACAGCTGCTATGATGGCAGTTTCAGTAACGGGCTGCGGCAGTCTGAATGGCAATGAAGTGGTTGCAGAGTTTGGAAATGTGAAGATTACAGCAGATGTGGCTAATTTCTATGCAAGATATCAGCAGGCGCAGTTTGAGACATATTATTCCAGCTTTTTAGGGGATGATATGTGGTCCGGAGAAGCGGAAGAAGGTAAGACTTACGAAGAAAGCGTGAAAGAAAGCGTCTTAGAGACTCTCGAGACGATGTACATTCTGGATGCCCATAGAGAGGAATATGATGTGTCTTTGACAGACGAAGAAAATGAAGCGATTGAGGCGGCTGCAAAGGGTTTTGCAGAGTCAAATGATCAGGATGATATCGATATGGTGTCTGGAGATGAGGAGACTGTGAAGAAGGTTCTTGAACTTCTTACCATACAGGATAAGATGCACGATGCGATGACTGCAGATGTAGATACGGAAGTTTCCGATGAAGAAGCGGCGCAGAAGAGCATGCAGTACGTTTATTTCTCATTTAACAAGACGGATGACGACGGAAATTCAACTCAGCTTTCAGAAGATGAAAAGGCAGAACTGAAAGAGAAGGCTGAAGCATTCCGGGAAGGCGCTGTAAATGCGGAGGATTTTGCTGCATATGCCGAGGAAGCCGGATATACCGCATCGACACTGACTTTTGATACTTCAACTACATCACCGTCTCAGCTGCTTGTGGTTGCGGCAGATTCACTGAAGGAAGGCGAGATCACTCCTGTAGTCGAAGACACAAGCGGATATTATGTTGCAAAGCTTACCAGTCTTCTGGACAGGGATGCAACGGATGCAAAGAAGGAGTCTATCGTTAGTGACCGTAAAGAAGAACAGTACAGTAATCTTTGCGAAGAGTGGAAAGAAGAAGCTGATGTGAAAGTTCATAATAATGTATGGAAGAAGATCAACTTTGTAAAGCAGGGAGTTACAATTAAGTCTACGGATGAAGAAGAATAAGGCATTACTAAGATAAACATTTTGAGAGGTATGACATGAGGGGCCCAAAAGGCTCATAAGTGTCATACCTTTTTGGGTTATATAAGATGGGAGATGACTTCCGCACCAAGACTTGCTTGCGAGTCTTGAATACTTTTATATTCAAAGTGTATTTGGGTTGCGGTCGGATTGGATTATGTGCTATAATAAACGAGTGGGAGAGGATAAATACTAATTAGGAGGAACGTGTTTTATGTTTAGTGAACCGATGATAAACGAGATGATAGGAAAATTAGAATCGTTTTCGAATTCTGATTTTCAGATACCGATGACTGTACTTATCGCATCCGCAGTCATTTCGCTGCTTATATGTCTCTTCGGTCTGAAAATGGTAAGATTGTGGAATACAATCAGTGGACTTGCAATTGGCACTTTGGCGGGAATCATGATTGTGTATCTGGCGCAGACGGATATGATCGTCAGCCTTATTATAATTGGAGCAGCGATTCTGATTTTTGCGATTCTTGCAGGTGTTTTCAGAAGATTTGGTGCCTTTTTGTTATGTTTTGGAACTGTGCTTGAGATTATAGGAATGTTGAAACTGCAGAATCTTACTTGGCTGGCCATTGTAGGTATAGCTGGGGTGATCGTGGCAGTGCTTACGATGATCTGGCTGGAACCACTGGTTATCATTGTGACTTCCATTGCAGGAGGAATTGGTTTAGGAAGCTCAATCGTATTAATGGCAGAATTTGATAATCGGTATATCACAATCGCAATCTATGCGGTAGCTGTGATTCTTGGGCTGGTAGTACAGTTCATGATGAAATCCCGTGAGATCGGAAGAAAAGAAGTAAAGCATTCTAAGAAAGTAAAAGAAGAGATTTCAATCGAGTCTGAAATCGATAAGGCCAGATCTGTCCTTGATTTGGATGATGAGGATTATGAGGATTATGACGATGAGGACGAGGAAGAATAAATAAAATAAGAGAAAGTCTGGTGATGTGTTGTGAAGATTGATATGCATTGTCATGTGAGAGAAGGGTCCATTGATAGCAAAGTTACTTTTGAAAAGTACATTCTTAAACTCAAAGAGAAAGGAATTGACGGAATGCTGGTGACAGATCATGACACGTATAACGGTTATCGTCACTGGAAGAATACGATGAAGGGGAAGATGTTTGAGGACTTTGTTGTCCTGAAAGGGATTGAGTATGATACCCTTGAAGCGGGACATATTCTCATCATCATGCCGCAGGGCGTGAAGATGAGGCTTCTCGAAATGAGAGGACTTCCGCTTTCACTTCTGATTGATTTTGTTCATCATCATGGCGGAATCTGCGGACCGGCTCATCCGTGTGGAGAAAAATACTTAAGTTTTACCAACACGAAAGAGTGGCAGAAGTCACCGGAGCTTTTGGAAAAGTTTGACTTTATCGAGACATTTAATGCATGCGAGCCGCCTGAGTCAAATGCAGGAGCAAAGCTGCTCGCAGAAAAATATAATAAACCGGGTACCGGTGGAAGCGATGCGCATAAACTGGATTGTGTCGGTATGGCATATACAGAATTCCCGCATCCGATCAAGACGGAACTGGATCTGATCATGCAGATCAGAAATAAAGAACCGATCACAGCAGAAGGTGATTATTATACCAAGACGACCAAAGATAAGATCGGTAAGGCGAAGAAGCTTCTTATATATTCTTTCTGGTTCTACAATCGCGGTGGGGCAATTTTAAAGATGCATAAGCGTAAGAACAAGATCCAGGATGAACAGCCGATCGATCCAATCGATCCAATCGAGATTCCATATCTGAAAAGAATAAAAAGAAAGCATTAGCAGTCTGCTAATGCTTTCTTAATGAATTTAATCTGTTGCGCAAATCTTCCAGCGATTCTTTGTAATTTCGGCTCTCCATTCTCGGGAAGGCTTTAAGAAGACGTTTCTGTATAGAAGAAACGCCATCACTCGTTTCGCTGTAGAGGTTCCGCAGTGCAGTGATACGCTCTTTTAATTCGTCTGAAACGGTATCCAGTGTTTCGGTAATATCCTCGCGGCGATCATTGAAACTACTGATTAATTCTTCCTGTTTAGCAGCGAGTGAGTCTTTGAGATTCAGCTGTTTAGCTGCAATAGAGTCTTTGATTTCTTCCTGTTTAGCTGCAAGAGAGTCTTTAAGTTCTTCCTGTTTTTCTGCGATGGAATCCATGAGTGTATCCTGTGCTTCGATGGCAGCGATGGTACGCTTGTAAATATCTTCGCCAATCTTGTCAGAAATCTCATGGAGTTCATCGGCTATTTCCTGCATAGCGGCAAGCCGTTTGTTCATCTTCAAAATTCCCGAAGCGGTTACGTAAAGATCGGCAAATGTACTGATCCCAAGGATTATAAGAACTATGATTCCTACAATAGTAGGAATCAGGACTAAAACGCTGTGAATGACTGGATGGATAAAATCAACGATCAGAACACAGGCAACTCCCCAGATCAGTGAAAACAAGAGGCATACATAGCCGTTTAAGTTCAGAGGCATATTTGAATAATCCCACCATTTATTATGGAACAACTTTTCCAAAATGAATCCGGTCAGCCATTCCAGTACGGTAACAAGAATGACGCTGGTTATGTAAAGCAGAACCAGATTGGCTTTATATGGACTCAGAAAACGGACGACCATCGTAACTCCGAATCCATAGATGGGGCAGATTGGACCATTTAGGAAACCTCTGTTTACAAAACGGTGTTCCTTCCAGGCTGCGAAGGCGACTTCGGTGCACCAACCGAGAAAACCGTAGACGAAAAAGTATAAGGTAATAAAATATAGTTCCGTCATATGATACTTGCTCCTAACTATTTAATTTGTATGAATAATTATTATAAGCAATGTTAAGAAAAAAGTAAAGAAGGATTGTATTTAAAGGTTGATTAAGGAAAAAATAAGATATTCAGGAATTGACATTTGAGTATCCGTGTCATATGATATGGGTACTCGTCTTATGTATCTCTTTTTCGTGCCTCACAGGCAGGAAGGAGAATACGAAATGTTTATCAAATCAAAGAGGTGGCAGTATGCCATCACGGCGGTCATTGCCGCTCTATGTTTGACCGGAAGCGGTCAGAAGATCAGCGAAGTCAAAGCGACAGGGAATTCAACAGATACAATTGTAAAACTGGATGAAAAGCTCGGAGTGGCTCCGGGAGCAGTTCTTTCGGAGCTCCAGGCGCACGAGAACGACGGTTATTATCTTGGTACACCTTATACCGGCTCCCCGTTAACACCGGAAAACTGTATGCGCCCGAATGGGGCATATGATGGAAACGGAGGAATGAACTGTACAGGATTTGTGGCGTATGTACTGGAAAAATGCGGAGCGGATCTTTCGGGGATCGCGAACCGGGGATACCGGGGCGGCAAGGTGAATGCGAGCAACTGGTACCACTGGATCACTGAGAATTCCGTTGAATACTATCACTATGATACGATTGATGAGCTTCTTGCAGGCGGTAAGGCACAGAAAGGAGATGTGATCTATTTTGAACCGATATCCTGGGAATCGGAGGATGCAGATTGCCATATCGGCTTTTTCTGGGGAAATAATGGGAAGGATAATGCGTTCTGGCATTCATCAACTCACCCAAGCAGGGGAAACCAGATTTCGGTCTTGGAGGCGAAGTGTAAATCCACGGTTTATCTGTTTAAAATCACACATACAGGAGATTTAGAAGTAAAAAAGTCTTCCGGGGACGTAGCTTTGGTGGAGGGGAATTCTAGCTATTCCTTAAAAGGAGCGGAATTTACTGTTTATCAGAAAGGAACACAAAATCCGGTTGCAGTGATCGTTACCGATGAAAAAGGATACGGAAAAGCGGAAGGACTTCCGGCAGGGACATATGATATAAAAGAGACCAAGGCACCAAAAGGCTATGCGTTGAATCTGGAAGTGAAAAGCGTAACAGTGAAAGCAGGGGAAACGGTATGTTACACCTGTGAAGACCAGCCGTTCTACAATCCGGTGGAAATGGTGATTGAAAAAATAGATTCTGAGACCGGAAATGCAGCTGCACAGGGAAAAGCTACGCTTGCAGGGGCAGAGTTCCTGGTGAAATATTATGACAAGGAAGTATCCGGCAACTTGGAAAGCCAGGAATATCAGCCTGTTCGTACATGGAAATTTATGACGGACGAAGAAGGAAAGGTAAAGTGGAAAAAAGAATATCTGACAGAGGGAGATTCTTTTTATGAAAAAAACGGCCAGGTGATTCTTCCGTTAGGTACGATTACAGTTCAGGAAATAAAAGCACCGGAAGGATATCAGATCAACGATCAGATATTTATTCAAAATATTACTGCAAAGAGCACTCAGGAAGCGGCCAAACTTCATATCTTTCAGACTGTAAAAGTAGAAGAAAAGATATTAAGGGGAGATCTGGAATTGATTAAAGTAGCAGACGGCACGATGAAACGTCTCTCTGGAATTCCTTTCCGGATCACATCCAGGACTACTGGAGAGTCCCATAGAATTATCACAGATAAAAACGGTTATGCGTCTACTTCGGCGAAATTCAATCTTCATACGACAAATACAAATCGCGGAGAATCTTCGGAGGACGGGATTTGGTTCGGAGGGGGGAATCCGGAAAATGAAAGCGGGGCGCTTCCATATGATACATATTTCGTGGAAGAACTGGAATGTGAAAATAACAGTGACAGGATATTGCTTCCTGCGATTGAAGTGGAAATTACGAAAGATAATAATACGGTAAATCTTGGGACGCTTACCAATGACAAGAAGCCGATGCCTGAGATTTCTACGACGGCCATTGACCGGGACAGCGGATCGCATGAGGCCGTGCCGAGGGAGAATATGATTCTGATTGATCAGGTTTTATGGGAAAACCTGACACCGAGAAAGGAATATGTACTTAAGGGGATTCTGATGGATGGCGAAACCGGAGAAGAACTCTTGATTGGCGGTGAAAAGGTCACTGCGGAAAAGGTTTTTGTCCCGGAAGAGGAAGCGGGAAATGTGGATGTGCAGTTTGAGTTTGATGCCTCGGGGCTTGGAGGAAGAACGACGGTGGTATTTGAAGAGCTCTACTGCGAAGATAAATTAATTGCTGTTCATGCGGATATTGAAGATGAAGGACAGTCGATACAATTTGAAGAAATTCCGGAAGAACCGGAATTGCCGGAAGAGCCCGAGGAGCCGGAAAAACCGGAAGAACCAAAGACTGAAACGCCAAAGGAAATTAATAAACCAGAGACAGTCACGACCGGAGATTCTGCGAACTTGATAGTTCTTATCATTTGTGCGCTTCTTTCTTGCGCTGTAGTGGTGAAATGTGTTAGAATATCACGGAGAAAGTAATGCAATAATTATTACATTAATAAAAACTATCCAAGGAGGATTTCATCATGGGAATGACGATGACGCAGAAGATTCTTGCTGACCATGCAGGATTAGAATCTGTTGTGGCAGGACAGCTCATTGAAGCGAAGCTGGATGTTGTTATGGCGAACGATATCACAGGACCGATGGCACTGCCGATTTTCAGACAGATGGCAGATAAAGTATTTGATAAGGATAAAGTAGTTCTGGTACCGGACCATTTTACACCGAACAAGGATATTAAATCTGCTGAGAACTCAAAAGCAATCCAGGATTTTGCAAAAGAGCAGGGGCTTAAGTGGTATCTTGTACAGGGTAAATGTGGTGTAGAACATGCAATCCTTCCGGAGTATGGTATTGTTGCAGCCGGAGAGTGTATTATCGGTGCTGATTCACATACTTGTACATATGGAGCACTTGGGGCATTTTCTACAGGTGTAGGAACCACAGATATTTCTACAGGTATGGCGACAGGAGAACTCTGGTTTAAAGTTCCGTCGGCAATCAAGTTTGAACTGACAGGAAAACCGGGACCGTATGTGACAGGAAAAGACGTAATTCTTCACATTATCGGAAGAATTGGAGTAGACGGAGCACTTTACAGATCTATGGAATTTATGGGTGACGGGCTTAAGTATCTTACGATGGATGACCGTTTTACGATGGCGAACATGGCGATTGAAGCCGGAGCAAAGAACGGAATCTTCATGGTAGATGAGCAGACAGAAGCTTACCTTAAGGAACATACAGATAAGGAATACAAGATTTACACACCGGATGAAGACGCAGAATATGATGAAGTTGTTACCGTTGATCTTTCAAAAGTCCGTCCGACAGTTGCATTCCCACATCTTCCGGGAAATGCAAAAACGATTGATGAAATTGACGCGATGGAACCAATTATGATCAATCAGGTAGTGATCGGTTCTTGTACGAACGGAAGAATGACAGACATGAGAAAGGCGGCAGCAATCCTCAAGGGCCATACGGTTCATCCGGATGTACGTGTTATGGTCGTACCGGCAACACAGGCAATCTATAAACAGTGTATTAAAGAAGGTCTGATCGATATTTTCATCGATGCAGGATGTGCTGTAAATACACCGAGTTGCGGTCCTTGTATGGGTGGACATATGGGAGTTATGGCAGCAGGAGAGAAATGTGTTTCTACTACGAATCGTAACTTCGTAGGAAGAATGGGACATGTGGATTCGCTGATCTATCTGGCATCCCCAGAAGTGGCAGCTGCAAGTGCGATTGCCGGTTATATCGCAAATCCGGAGAAAGTAGGTGACAAATAATGAATGCAAAAGGACGTGTATTTAAATACGGTGATAACGTGGATACAGATGTAATTATCCCGGCAAGATATCTGAATTCTTTTGATGCCAAGGAACTGGCAAGCCATGCGATGGTGGATCTCGACCCTACTTTCGTTGAGAGAGTAAAGCCGGGGGATCTGATCGTGGCAAATAAGAACTTTGGATGCGGATCTTCAAGAGAGCATGCTCCGCTCTGCCTGAAAACAGCAGGAGTAAGCTGCGTCATTGCTGAGACGTTTGCGAGAATCTTCTATCGTAATGCAATCAATATCGGACTTCCGATCATTGAATGTCCGGAAGCTGCAAGAAGTATCGAAGAAGGCGATGAAGTGGAAGTAGATTTTGATTCAGGCAAAATCTATGACCGTACAAAAGGAACTGAGTTCCAGGGACAGCCATTCCCGGAATTTATGCAGAAACTGATCGCAGCAGGCGGACTTGTGAATTATACAAATGCAAAAAAGAATGCATAATGGATCAATTGAAAAGAAACCAGATATGATGAAATAAGAAAAGAGCATCTGCAGCTCCTTGTCATACTCTCATATGACAGGATACAGATGCTCTTTTTGGGCGTCAGCTTAAATGACATAATCATTTCCGGAAGCCTGCTGATCCAGAATATCCTGTATCGTTATGCTATCCAGATAATTATTGACTGTCCTAAAAAGTCCCTGCCACATTGGGAGCGTGAGACATTCGCCGCATCTCGGACATTGGTTTGGCTCTTGCTCAAGGCAGGAGATTGGGGACAGACTTCCTTCAGTAACACGCAGGATATCACCTACGGTAATGGTATTAGGATTCTTAGCCAGTTGATATCCACCCTGGTATCCGCGCCCGGTGAGAAGAAAACCGGCGCGATTTAGCATGGGAACAATCTGCTCTAAGTACTTTTTTGATATATTCTGACGTGATGCAATGTCCTTTAGGGCAATGAACTCGCCATTCTGGTGTTGAGCGAGATCGAGAAGAAGGCGAAGAGCATACCGTCCCTTTGTTGAAATCTTCATAATGGTCACCTCTGTAATTGTTTCACTATTATATCTTATAATACCACTTATTTGCTGGGTATTCAAATAAAAAAGTGAAGCTTATTTACAAGAATATAAAGAAAGCTTATAATAGTGTTAAATGTGCAAAAGATTCGGATTGCAGATTCTGTTTAGATCAGAATTTTTGAAAGGTGGATCAGGATGAAAAACGGGAGAAATGGAAATGTAGTAGATTACGGTGCAACTCTACAGGAGTGGCCGAAAAGGATATGGGAATGGGATGAGGTGCGGGAATGCTATCTTCCGCACCTTTCCAAGTGGAAAGAAGAGGGAATGCCTCTGGAGGCTATGGTCTGGGTACCGGCAAAAGGATATGAACGAGGAGCTTTTGAGTATATGGCAGCGAGATTTAATGGAGAGATCATGCTTTTATTTCCTCAGAAGGATCAGCCGGTAAAGGAGGTTCGTATTGCATGCAAAGACATTGTTGCGATTCGGGAACTTCGATATATTCTGGACTGCAGATATCTGATTTATTATGAGGCAGAAGGGAAAATTGAGTGTGCGGCTATGCCTTATAATGAGGCAACGCAGTACTTATTTACTCCGTTTTTGAATTGTGCGCTGGGGCTTGAAGATGAGTTCAGTGCAGCAGACAGAATCAGAAGAAATCCGCGTCCGGAGCATCTTCTGCATGAGGCTCATGAACTCTACAGCTTCAGCGAAGCTGCATACAGGATCGGAGAAAAGATGATCCGCTATGACTGGGGAAAGAACTATCAGATCACCAGGAACTTTATTTTCAAGACGAAAAAGGAATGCTCCTGGATTCTGTGTGAAATGGAAGAAGGCTGGTGCATGATCGAGTGTGGAGCCAACTACCACGAGACGACATACTTATATAAAAGGCACGGTAAAGTAACACTGGATGAAGGAAAGAAGCTCTGGACGATGGAGGTGCAAGAAAATGGTTCCCCTTATTTGATCCGTGATCTGAAATATGAAACCCACAAATGTGGTGATAATAACTAAAGCGCAAATACAACGGCAAGAAGAGAGAGACAGACATGAGAATTGCATTTAGACACAAAGAAAAAGGAGTGGAACTGGTTCGTATATGGAGTGAATCTGAGATTGTCAGGATTCCGGAAAAAGTCGGAGAATTCGAGATAAATTCCATAGCATCGTATGCATTTTCCAATCATAAAGGGGAAGAAGATAAAGATGTAGAGTTTTATGGCGATGAATCGGAAAACGAGGTTTTTAAGGACGAAGAGCTGCCAAGATGCGGAGCAAATCTTCGGGAGATTCATTTACCCAAGACAGTGAGGGTGATAGGGAATTATGCGTTTTATGGGTGCGTTAATTTAAAAGTATTTCATGGAACAGATAAAATTGTGAGAATGGGCAGCGGGGTCTTTACCGGCTGCCGTTTGTCGCGTGTCCGGATTGATTTTTATGAAGGCGCAAAATCCTGTTTGAAAGAGATCCTTACAGAGATACGCTATGAAATTGTTGCGACGCTTGTTTATGGGATGGAAGATGAGAAGAAAATCACGAAGATTATTTTCCCGGAACATTATATGGATGCGGTAGAAAATACGCCGGCAAGGATTGTGGAGACGCATTATTACGGATCAGGCGGTGAATACCGGGAATGTTTTTATAGAAGAGAGCTTGATTATCTAAAATACGACAGAATGTTTGCACTTTCCGGTGCGAGAGATGATGAGATGGTTACAGTACAGGTTGCGATGGCTCGCCTGATGTATCCGATAAAGCTGGAGGATGAAGCAAAAAAGCGGTATGAAGCATATATTTGTGAACATCTGGAGAAATTGGTGAGAGAATCCTTAAGAAAAACGGGAGAGAATGATAATTTCTCATTTTGCTCGCCGATAGAGCTTATTGAGTTTATCTGTGAAAGGGGTTACTTTACTTTGGAGATGCTGAATACTGCAATTGATCTAGCATCTGATGCCGGACAGACAGAAGTGCTAAGTATTTTGATGGATGAAAGGCATAAGAGATTTCCCGTGCGCAAGAAGAAGTTTGAGCTATAGGAGACAGAAAGGAAAAGGCGGACATGGACGGCATGGAACAAAATCAGGAGAAAGAAGATCAGCTGAAGAATATTGGATGTCAGATTTTGTCACTTTCAAGGAATGAACTGTATCTGAAGATGCGTTTTCTTGATGTGGCACTGTCGTCTCTTGCGTACGTTCAGGATTTTTCAGTGTCGCTTTTGGCAACGGATGGATGGAACCTCTATTTTCATCCGGGAGAGCTGGGAGGTCTGTATCGAAACAGCAGAGTGGATGTGAACAGAGCCTATCTGCACAGCGTAATGCACTGTATTTTCAGGCATATGATTACCAGAAAAGGCAGGGATAAAATGTGGTGGAACCTTGCCTGCGACATCGTTGTAGAATCGATTCTTGACGGCTTAAATGTGCGAAGCATCAGACGTCCACAAACGTGGATCAGGCAGAAAACGTACCGTGACCTTACAAAAGAAATGAAGGTTTTCACGGCGGAGAAGGTATATAAGTTTCTGACAGAGCAAGGGTTATCGGAAAGAGAACTGATCCGGTTTCGGATGGAATTTACTGTGGATGACCATAAATACTGGGCAGAGGATGACGAGCAGAATAAAAACAGCGAACTGAATCAAAGATGGAAGGATATCAGTGAGCAGATGCAGACGGATATGGAGACATTTTCACAGGAGACATCGCAAAATTCAGGACATTTCCTGGAACAGATCCGGGTAGAAAATCGGGAACGATACGATTACAGAAAATTTCTGAGAAAATTTGCCGTAATGAAAGAGGAAATGACGATTGACGAGGATTCTTTTGATTATGGATTCTACAGCTATGGACTTCGAATCTATGGAAATATGCCGCTGATCGAACCCCAGGAATGGAAAGAAGTAAATAAGATTGAAGACTTTGTGATTGTAATTGATACGTCAATGTCATGCTCCGGAGAACTGGTGAAGAAGTTTCTGGAAGAAACCTATGGAATATTGGGTGAAAGCGAAAGCTTTTTTAAAAAGGTAAATATTCATGTTATTCAGTGTGATGAAAAGGTCCAGACAGACCGGAAGATTACCTGCAAAGAAGAATTGAAAGATTATATGGAACATTTAGATCTCGTTGGAGAGGGAGGAACGGATTTCAGACCGGCGTTCGAGTATATTGAAAAAATGATGGAAACCCATCAGTTTACAAGACTGAAGGGAGTGGTCTATTTTACTGATGGTCAGGGGATTTTCCCGGCAAGGAAACCGCCATACGAGACAGCTTTTGTGTTTATGGAAAAAGAAGGAGCGGAAGTAAAGGTCCCACCATGGGCAATGAAGATTACGATTGAGGAGGAAGAACTGGAAAACTATGGACATTAAGCGTGCAAAACAGGAAATAAAGGATGCGATTGAAGCGTATCTGGTGAAGGATGAAGAAGGAAATTATATGATACCCGCCATTCACCAGAGGCCGATTCTTTTGATGGGGCCTCCGGGAATCGGAAAAACGCAGATTATGGAACAGGTGGCAAGAGAGTGTGAAATCGGTCTGGTCGCATATACGATCACACATCATACCCGTCAGAGTGCGGTTGGGCTTCCTTTTATCCAGAAAAAGCAATATGACGGAAAAGAATACTCTGTGACAGAATATACCATGAGCGAAATTATAGCATCTGTATATGAGAAGATGGAGACAAGCGGACATAAAGAAGGAATTCTTTTTATTGATGAAATTAACTGTGTTTCTGAAACACTTGCACCTACCATGCTGCAGTTCCTGCAGTGCAAGACATTTGGAAATCAGAAAGTGCCGGAAGGATGGATCATCGTTGCGGCGGGAAATCCACCGGAGTACAATAAATCCGTACGCGAGTTTGATGTGGTAACTCTGGACCGCATCAAGAAAATCGATGTGGAAGAGGATTTTGCAGTGTGGAAGGAGTACGCTTATCAGGTGGGAGTGCACCCGGCAGTCATCTCGTATCTGGATGCAAAAAGAGAGAATTTTTACCGGATTGAGACTACGGTTGATGGAAAAATGTTTGCCACAGCAAGAGGATGGGAAGACTTGTCCAGACTGATTCAGGTTTATGAAAAACTGGGAAAGAAGGTGGATCGGGAAGTCATACATCAGTATATTCAGCACTGGAAAATCGCGAAAGATTTTGCAAATTACCTGGAACTGTATGCGAAATACCGGAAGGATTACGGAATCGAGAAGATTCTGGAAGGAATCTACGGAGAGGATACTTTGGAAAAATTAAAATTTGCTTCTTTTGATGAAAGACTTAGTGTGGTGAATCTCCTGATCGGTAAACTTTCATCTGCATTCAAAGAAACTTATGAGATGGATAAGTATGTATCTGATTTGTATGAATGGTTGAAAAAATACCGGGAATTGATCCGCGATGTGGAAAAAGAAGGAATGTCGGAAGAACTGTATACAAACGGCGGTATTATTAAGACTATTTACCGGAGAGCAAAGACTGATTTTGAAGGAAAGATGAAAGCGGAACGGTTGGACCGTGAGGAAAAGAAGTGTCTTGCCAAGGTAGTAGATACGCTGGAGCACTACTGGAATTATGCAAAAGAAGAGCATCTGGCGGGAAACGAAGCGTTTGATAAAATCCGTGAGATGTTTGCTGATGAGACCGAAAAACGAGAAGAAATGGTCAGGCATACGATGGAAATTATGGAGAATGCGTTTGAATTTCTTGAAAGAGCATTTGGAGAAAGCCAGGAAATGGTTGTATTTGTGACAGAGCTGAATACAAACTATTACAGCATCTGGTTTTTGAAAGAAAATGATTGCGGAATGTATTATAAGTATAATAAAGGTCTTTTGTTTGATGAGCGGCATCAGGATATTTTAAGACAGATGGATGAGGCTGAAAATGCAATGGATGGTGGAATCAAATAGTGCAGGTGAGGCAACGGTATCACAAATTGCCTGGGATGGCATATAATGAAAGAAACTGAAAAAATGGGAAGTGCAGCCGTGAACTGTGAGGAGTCTGAGACAACCTTTGAAGGCAGGGCGTCACAAGTAGACATCTGGAAGAAAGACCGAACTTTGCCGGAAATAAAAGAAGGATTCTGGACTTTGAAATTTCCGTTAAAACTACGAAGAGGACCGGGACTTCAATATGATGGCGAGCGGTATATTGAAACGGGAAGCTTTCTTCAAATACAGGAGATCCGCTATCTTAGTGTTTCCGTATGGGGACGAACGAAGGAAGGCTGGATCTGTCTGTATATGAGTGGAACATGGTACGTCGAGTGAAGTGAAAAAGGCGATTCAAAAGCGAAGATTTAAGATTTCGCTTTTGAATCGCCTTTTAGGATATTTAAATGGTGGTTCGTTTAGTTGTTATTCTGGTTGTTCTTTGCTTCGGCAAGCTTCATGGCACGAACCTTAAGAGGCAGACCGAATAAGGTGATGAAGCCGTCAGCATCATGGTGATCATAAAGGTCACCGGTCGTAAAGCTTGCAAGTGATTCACTGTAAAGTGAGTATGGAGAAGTTGTACCGGCCTTGATGATGTTACCTTTGTAAAGTTTGAACTTCACTTCTCCGGTTACATATTCCTGGGTAGAGGTTACGAAAGCCTGGATTGCTTCGCGAAGCGGAGTAAACCATTTTCCTTCATAAACGACTTGAGCAAGTTTGTTTCCCATTTCCTTTTTCATTTCCATTGTTGCACGGTCAAGAACGAGTTCTTCAAGCTGGGCATGTGCTTCCATCAGGATGGTTCCGCCCGGAGTCTCGTATACACCACGGGATTTCATACCAACAACACGGTTTTCTACGATATCAACGATTCCGATACCATGTTTTCCGCCAAGAGCATTGAGCTTACGGATGATATCAGCAACCTTCATTTCCTCTCCGTTGATACTTACCGGAACACCTTTTTCGAATTTCATGGTTACATATTCACCTTCATCCGGTGCTTTTTCCGGTGTTACGCCAAGAACGAGAAGATGATCGTAGTTCGGTTCATTTGCCGGATTTTCAAGTTCAAGTCCTTCGTGACTTAAGTGCCATAAGTTACGGTCACGGCTGTAGCTGTGGCTTGCGTCGAACGGAAGATCGATGCCGTGTGCCTTACAATATGCAATCTCATCCTCACGTGATTGCATGGTCCATACATCGGTCATACGCCATGGAGCGATGATCTTAAGATCCGGAGCGAGTGCTTTAATACTAAGTTCAAAACGAATCTGGTCGTTTCCTTTTCCGGTGGCACCGTGACAGATGGCTGACGCACCTTCTTTTCTTGCGATTTCAACAAGCTTTGATGCGATGCCCGGACGAGCCATAGCGGTTCCGAGTAAATATTTATTTTCATAAACAGCACCTGCCTGTACACAAGGCATAATATAGTTTTCGCAGAAATCATCGGTAATATCTTCGATATATAATTTAGAAGCTCCGGATAATTTTGCTCTTTCGTCAAGTCCTTCTAATTCTTCACCCTGACCGCAGTTGATACAACAGCAGATTACTTCATAACCAAATGTCTCTTTAAGCCAAGGGATGATTGCGGTAGTATCAAGACCGCCTGAATAAGCTAATACAACTTTCTCTTTCATTCTATATTCCTCCTAAATAAATAAGTTCAAAATCAAGTACAGAAATCACTATACACCAAAACTCATAATTATGCAAGAAAAAAATGAAAAATATGAAAAATATAGTTATATTTATGCATTATACTGCATAAAATATAATTAATATGCATTTTATATGTATATATGTACATTATCGAAAAACAGAGAATAGTGATGATGCGAGAAAAAATAATAGAAAATACATAGTAAAATAGAAAAATGCTTGACATTTTATGGAAACTAAGTAAAATGGAATGAAAAGAAACACTGTATCACAGTAGAGAAATGAAGGAGTAGAGAATATGAATAATATGTATAAAATGAATAACAATCTTACTCTTATCATTCCATTCCGACCGTGCATGCCGTGTCCCTTAGGGGTACACGAAGCATAATTTAATATGGACGGGATGGCGTAATTAGTGTGCTTCTCATAAAGTGATTCTTTAAAGAGGATAATTTTGTTTTTTATCGTTAGCTGTAAGAAGATATCAGGAGAAAAGGTATAACTATATGCGTTTTCCCCTGATTTTTTATACCATTTTATGTGTCTGCTTGTTTCTAAGCAGATAAAAAACGTTTTGTAACGATAATATTGGAGGACAAAATGGAACTCAGACAGGAATTGAAAGATAAGAAAAGAATTGTGATCAAAGTAGGAACATCCACAGTAACATATGAAAAAACTGGGCAGATCAATCTGGAAAAGCTGGAGAAGTTTGTAAGAATCCTGATCAATCTAAGGAACCGCGGAAAAGAAGTGATTGTGGTATCATCAGGTGCAGTAGGAATCGGAAGAAGTGTACTCGGAATTACGGAAAAACCGCAGGGAGACGTGAAACAGGCCTGTGCGGCTGTAGGACAGGGACGTCTGATGATGATCTATGAGAAATTTTTTGCTGAGTACAGCCAGCTTACGGCCCAGGTTCTGTTGACAAAGGAATCCATTTACAATGAAACCTGCAGAATGCATGCGAAACAGACCTTTGAGAGATTGCTTGCTATGAATGTGATTCCGATTGTGAACGCGAATGATGCGATTTCGGTGGATGAAGACAGCTATGGAAACTTTGGGGATAACGATACTATGTCAGCCGATGTGGCGGCACTTGTGAATGCGGACCTTCTGATCATGATGTCGGATATTGAAGGATTATATACCGATGATCCGAGGAAAAATCCACATGCAAGGTTCGTGCATACGGTAAATAAAATTGATGCGGCACTGGAACAGATGGGAAAAGGCGCAGGAAGTGACCTTGGAACAGGCGGCATGGCGACGAAGATTGAAGCGGCAAAAATCGCAACGGAAGCAGGAGCGGATATGGTGATCGCAAACGGAGACAATATATATGCGATCAATGATGTGATGGCCGGAAAAAAAGTCGGTACGTTATTCTTATCGAAAGCAAGAAGATATGACGGTGAAAATGAACTGGCACCGAAAAGAGAAGGATATCGAAGACAGATGAAGCGCAGGAGGAGAATGTAATATGGGATACATGGAAGAATTGGGAAAACGTGCACAAGAAGCAAAAAAAGTAGTACAGTTTCTTGGAACAAATGAGAGAAACAGCGGGCTTTATAAAGCAGCGGATAAACTGGAGGATAAAGCTGCATATATAATAGAAGAAAACCAGAAGGACATTATGGATGCAAGAAGCAGAAATATGTCAGAGCCGCTTGTGGACCGGCTGATGCTTAATAAAGAAAGAATCAGCAAGATGGCTGATGGATTGAGACAGATTGCATCACTTCAGGATTTACTTGGTGAGATGATTTCCATGAAGGTAAGGCCGAATGGGCTTCAGATTGGAAAAAGACGGGTGCCGCTTGGAACGGTAGGAATTATTTACGAAGCAAGACCGAATGTGACCGCAGATGCATTTGGACTCTGTTTTAAAACGGGGAATGTAGCACTTCTTAGAGGGGGGAGCGATGCAAAAAATTCAAATCAGGCGATTGCGGACTGTATAAGAGAAGCACTTGAAGAGGCAGGACTTCCAAAAGATGCCCTTCTTCTTGTCGAAGATACCACAAGAGAGACGGCGCACGAGATGATGAGGATGAATCAGTATCTGGATGTTCTGATCCCAAGGGGCGGTGCCGGATTAATTGCTTCGGTAGTGGAAAACAGTACAGTTCCGGTGATTGAGACGGGAACAGGAAATTGTCATATTTATGTAGATGAATCAGCAGATACCGGTATGGCCGCGGAGATTATTGTGAATGCAAAAACACAGAGGCTTGGTGTATGCAATGCCTGTGAATCACTGGTGATTCATGAAAAGATTGCGAAAGAGGCTGTACCTGTCATTGGCAAAAGGCTGCGGGAGAAGGGCGTGGAAATCCGCGGAGATGAAAGGATTCGCGCAATAGATGAAGAGATTCTTCCGGCATCAGAAGAGGATTGGGGAAAAGAATACCTGGATTCGATCATTTCAGTAAAAATGGTTGATTCTATCGAAGAAGCAGTGGAACATATTAATCATTACAATACCGGACATTCAGAATCGATTATTACGAAAAGTTATGAACATGCATTGTATTTTCAGGAAAGAGTGGATGCGGCTGCTGTATATGTCAATGCATCTACCAGATTTACAGATGGAAATGAATTCGGATTCGGAGCGGAGATCGGCATCAGTACCCAGAAACTCCATGCAAGAGGTCCGATGGGATTAGAAGCTCTTACTACAACAAAATACGTAATATTTGGAAATGGACAGGTAAGACCGTAGTTGATTTTTTAAGGGAAAGTACTTGCATAATATGCATTGATTATGTATAATTATGCAAGTATTTCTTTTTTGAAATAAAAATACAGAACCTCAAATGTATTTTGAAGAATACTTGGTGTATTTTTTGTTCGAGAATACTTTACTTTGAAAAACAAATGGTTTATAGTGTTTATAACTTATGCCCAGTTTGGGATTATGGCATAAATTGCCGCACATACGTTAACAACCTCGATTGAACGTTTTAAGCTCCGGGTTTTCCGGTGCGACGAAAGGAAGGATAACATGATTAAAGCAGGAATTATCGGTTCTACCGGTTATGCCGGAGGAGAACTGGTCAGAATTTTGACAGGACATAAAGATGTGGAGATCAAATGGTTTGGCTCCAGAAGTTATATTGATAAGAAGTATGCATCGGTTTATCAGAATATGTTTCAAATCGTAGATGCGGTTTGTATGGATGATAATATGGAAGAGCTTGCGGATCAGGTGGATGTGATCTTCACTGCAACACCTCAGGGCCTTTGTGCATCTCTGGTAAATGAAGATATCTTATCTAAGGTAAAGATCATTGACCTGAGTGCGGATTTCCGTATTAAAGATGTCAAGGTTTATGAAAAATGGTACGGAATCGAGCATAAAAGTCCTCAGTTTATCGAAGAGGCAGTTTACGGATTATGTGAAATCAATCGTAAAGATATTAAGAAAGCGAGACTGGTGGCAAATCCGGGATGTTATACAACCTGTTCGATTCTGACGGCGTATCCGCTTGCAAAAGAAGGGCTGATTGATATGGATACACTGATCATTGACGCGAAATCCGGAACTTCCGGAGCCGGAAGAGGAGCAAAGGTTCCAAATCTCTTCTGTGAAGTCAATGAGAACATGAAGGCCTACGGCGTGGCATCCCACCGGCATACGCCTGAAATCGAGGAGCAGCTTGGGTATGCATGTAATAAGGAAGTTGTCCTGAACTTCACGCCGCACCTCGTACCGATGAACCGTGGAATTCTGGCAACAGAATATGCGAAACTTACGAGAGAAGTTACCTTTGAAGAAGTAAAAGCGGTATATGATAAATATTATGGCAATGAAAAGTTCATCCGTGTCCTTGATAAGGATGTCTGCCCGGAGACCAAATGGGTGGAAGGAAGCAATTATGTGGACATCGGATTTAAGATCGACCCGAGAACGAACCGGATCATCATGATGGGAGCAATTGATAATCTGGTGAAAGGAGCAGCGGGACAGGCAGTACAGAATATGAACCTGGTATTCGGACTTCCGGAAGATGAAGGATTGAACCTGGTGCCGATGTTCCCATAAAGGAGTGACGTATGAAGATTCGTGAGATGAAGATAGAAGATTATGATCAGCTTCATGCATTATGGATGAAGATTAAAGGATTTGGAATTCGAAGTATTGATGATTCCAGAGAAGGAATTGAACGTTTTTTAAAGAGAAATCCGACGACTAGCGTTGTGGCGGAAGAAGACGGTAAGATTGTCGGTGGCATTTTGTGCGGCCATGACGGAAGAAGAGGATGCTTCTATCATGTATGCGTAGATCCAAAGTACCAAAGACAGGGAATCGGTAAGAGTATGGTAGTATTTGCGATGGAAGCACTTAAGAAAGAACAGATCAATAAAGTCTCACTTATCGCATTTACAAAGAATGATATCGGTAATGCATTCTGGAATACCATTGGATGGACAAAACGAGAAGATTTGAACTATTATGATTTTACACTAAATGAGAAAAATATTACGGCGTTTATCGAAGACAACTAATATGGAGGGATTGTTATGAAGATTATCACAGGCGGAGTTACCGCAGCGAAAGGATTTGAGGCAGCAGCAACTGCAGCAAAGATCAAATATCAGGATCGTACCGATATGGCAGTGATCTATAGTCAGGTTCCGTGCGTGTGTGCGGGAACATTTACAACGAATGTAGTAAAGGCTGCATGTGTAAAATGGGATCAGCAGATTGTTGCAGGTGGGCAGAAGGCACAGGCTGTCATCGTGAACTCAGGTATCGCAAATGCGTGTACAGGTGCAGAAGGATTTGGATACTGCAAAGAGACAGCCGATGCGGCAGCAGAAGCGCTTGGCGTAAGTGCGGACGGTGTGCTGATCGGTTCGACCGGTGTAATCGGAAAGCAGCTCCCGATCGAACGTATCAAAGCGGGCGTGAAAGCTCTTGCAGAAAAGAAGAATTCTTCTCTGGAAAATGGTACCGAGGCGGCCAAAGCAATCATGACGACCGATACCTGTGAGAAACAGATCGCTGTTGAGATCGAAGTGGGCGGTAAGACGGTTACGATCGGCGGTATGGCGAAAGGTTCCGGAATGATTCATCCGAATATGTGTACGATGCTCAGCTTCATCACAACCGATGCAGCAATCACAAAAGAAGCACTGCAGAAAGCGTTAAGTGATGATGTAAATGATACATATAATATGATTTCCGTTGACGGTGATACTTCTACCAATGATACCTGTGTCCTTCTTGCCAACGGAATGGCTGAAAATGAAGAAATTACCGTGGACTCTCCGGCGTATCCGGTATTTTACGAAGCACTTCACACCATTAATGAGTATCTTGCAAAGAAGATGGCCGGAGATGGGGAAGGCGCAACAGCTCTGTTTGAAGTACAGGTAGTCGGAGCAGATACGAAGGAAACTGCGAAAGTGCTTTCTAAATCTATTGTATGCTCTAACCTTACGAAAACAGCCATTGCAGGACATGACGCAAACTGGGGTCGTATCCTCTGCGCAATGGGGTATTCCGGAGCGCAGTTCGATCCGGAGAAAGTAGATCTGTTCTTTGAAAGCGCAGCAGGAAAGATCCAGATCATTGAAAATGGAACTGCCGTAGATTACAGCGAGGAGAAGGCGACCGAAATTCTTTCACAGCCGGAAGTAAAAGCCATCGCTGATATTAAGATGGGAAATGAAACTGCAACTGCATGGGGATGCGACCTGACTTACGATTACATCAAGATCAATGCGGATTACAGAAGTTAATTGGAAGATATCAAATAATAAGGAAGGATAAAATCATGAACCAGAATATGCAGAAATATCTGGATAAGGCAGAGGTCCTGATTGAAGCTCTACCGTATATCCAGCGTTTTAACCGTAAAATTATTGTAGTGAAATACGGCGGAAGTGCCATGATCGATGAAGAACTTCAGCAGAATGTAATCAAAGATGTTACGCTTCTGAAACTTACCGGCTTCAAACCGATCATTGTACACGGCGGTGGAAAGGAAATCAGCCGCTGGGTCGGAAAAGTAGGGATGGAACCGAAATTTGTAAACGGACTTCGTGTAACAGATGCGGATACGATGGAAGTGGCAGAGATGGTTCTTAATAAAGTGAACAAAAATCTGGTGCGTATGGTAGAAGAGCTGGGAGTCCGCGCGATCGGTATCAGTGGAAAAGACGGCGCCCTTCTTAAGGTAGATAAAAAGCTTTCCAATGGGGAAGATATCGGATATGTAGGGGATATCAAATCAGTAAATGCTGACATTTTGTTTGATCTTTTGGAAAAGGATTTCCTTCCGATCGTATGCCCGATCGGTCTGGATGATGACTATAACACCTACAATATCAATGCAGACGATGCGGCTTATGCAATCGCCAAAGCGGTTCATGCAGAAAAACTGGCATTTCTTTCAGATATTGACGGAGTTTACAAAAATTTTGAGGATAAAACTTCTCTGGTATCACATTTAACGGTGGATGAGGCACGCGAGCTGATCGAAAGCGGCGGTATTACCGGCGGTATGATTCCAAAGCTTCAGAACTGTATCGGTGCGATTGAAAACGGGGTATCCAGAGTACATATTCTGGATGGAAGGATTCCGCATTGCCTGCTTCTTGAAATATTTACCAAGAAAGGTATCGGAACGGCAATTTTAAAAGAGAATGATCTGGACTAAAAGGAGTCAGAACATCATACAGGAAAGAAGGACAGAAAATGGAAAATCAATATATGAAGGATACAGAACAGGGACTTCTTAAAACGTATAATCGTTTCCCGGTTGTATTTGATCACGGTGATGGAATGTATCTCTATGATACGGAAGGAAAGAAATATCTGGACTTTGCGGCAGGAATTGCTGTATGTGGTCTGGGATACGGAAATAAAGATTTTAATGATGCAATTAAATCACAGGTAGATAAGCTTTTGCATACATCGAACCTTTACTATAATACCACTTGTGGTGAGGCTGCCCTGGCACTTGGAAAAATTTCCCGGATGGACAAGATTTTCTTTACCAACAGTGGTACGGAAGCTGTGGAAGGTGCTTTAAAGGCAGCAAGAAAATATGCTTATGAGAAAAAAAGCGGAAGATATGAATTTATCGCCATGGAGGATGCATTCCATGGAAGAAGTATCGGTGCAGTTTCTGTGACCGGACACAAAGAGTACAGAGAACCATTTGAACCGATGCTTCCGGGAGTATCTTTTGCGACATATAATGATCTGGACAGCGTAAAAGCGCTGGTAAATGATAGAACATGTGCGATCATTATGGAGACGATTCAAGGAGAAGGCGGCATCAATCCGGCAACACAGGAATTTCTCGAAGGTGTCCGTAAGATTTGTGATGAGAATGACATTCTTCTGATACTGGATGAGATTCAGTGTGGAATGGGAAGAAGCGGATCTTATTTCGCATGGCAGCAGATGGGAGTAAAGCCGGATATCATGACGATGGCAAAAGCAATCGGAAACGGAATCCCGGTCGGTGCATTTGCCATGACAGAAAAAGTGGCAGAGCATTCTCTGAAGCCGGGAGATCACGGAACGACTTACGGAGGAAATCCTCTTGCATGCATGGCGGTAAAAACGGCAATCGAAATTTTCGAGAAAGAAAAACTGGTCGATCATGTCAATGAAATTGCTCCTTATCTGACCCAAAAGCTTCAGGAAATTGTTGACGAATTCGACTGTGCTGTGAAGGTAAAGGGAAAAGGGCTGATCCAGGGACTTCAGATTACGAAACCGACCGGCGAAGTTGCGAAAAAAGCGCTGGAAGAGGGACTTATTGTTATCTCGGCAGGGCAGAATGTGCTCCGTATGATTCCACCGCTTATCGTAGAAAAAGAACATATCGATGAGATGGTATTAAAACTGAAAAAAGCATTGGCGTAAACGCATAATATCCCGGTCATCGGGCATACTCTTAGAAGAAAAAACTGGGAGGAAGAAAGATGACCGGGTTTCTTATTGCCCTGATTTCAGGGACACTTATGAGCGTACAGGGAGTATTTAACACACAGGTGACAAAAACAACAGGTATGTGGGTGAGTAATGCATGGGTGCAGTTCAGTGCATTTGTTCTATGTTTTCTGGTATGGCTTATTACAGGCAGAGACAGTATTGCCGCAATTGCGAAAGTGGAGCCGAGATATGTATTGCTGGGAGGTGTGATCGGTGCGGGAATCACATGGACCGTTATCAAAAGCATGGAGCAGCTTGGGCCTGCAAAAGCGGCACTTATCATCGTGGTATCGCAGCTTATCGTTGCCTATCTTATTGAACTTTTCGGACTATTTGGAGTCGAGAAGGAACCTCTGGAATGGAAAAAAATCGGGGGCATGGTGCTGGCACTAATCGGAGTTGCGGTTTTCCAGTTGTCTGGGAAATAGGAAAATGTGGTTGTGTTTTCGGGAGAAATTCGTTACAATAAACTTGTCTTAGCTGCGTGTGCGGATTGCTTAGGTAATTTCCCTGGCACTGCACAGTAAGGGGTCTGGCTCTGCGTGAGAATGGAGAAGCTATGAAGCAGAAAAGACGATGTGTGTATCATAAGTTTGTAATTGTTTTTTTGTGTTTAATTTATGCTTTTGCGGGCTGCAAAGAGAAAACTGAGCCGTTCGATGAAGTAACTCTTCTGGAAGAAGAACCAGGCGAGGAGGAGAAAGCTGATCCGTCTTCAGGGAATGAAGAGACGGCCCATGAGGAAGCGAATACGGCAATCGTTGTCTATGTCTGCGGCGAAGTACTGCACCCAGGTGTTTATGAATTGGACACAGGGGCTCGTGTGGTTCAGGCGATTCAAAAGGCCGGCGGATTTACCGAAAGTGCGGATGATGAATTCTGGAATCAGGCAGAAATTGTTTCAGACGGGCAGAAGATTTATGTTCCGACGAAAGAAGAGGCTGCAGATCTGGCACAGACAGGCAAAAGTCAGAACAGCATTTCTGGAAGTGAGGGAAAAGTCAATCTCAATACGGCTTCTTTGCAGGAGCTTATGACACTTAGCGGAATCGGGCAGTCTCGGGCGGAAGCGATTTTAAAGTATCGCGAGAAGAACGGCGGTTTTAAAAGCATAGAAGAGATTCAAAAAGTAGAGGGTATTAAAGAGGGTGTCTTTGAGAAAATCAAAGATGACATTATTGTAGATTAAGGGAGCAGCAGTATGGGCAGAAAAGTATTGGTAGTAGATGATGAAAAACTGATCGTAAAAGGAATCCGATTCAGTCTGGAACAGGATGATATGGAAGTGGATGCCGCTTACGATGGCGAAGAGGCACTTGAGATGGCCAGAAGAAAAGCATACGATATCATTCTTCTGGATGTCATGCTTCCGAAATGCGACGGATTTGAAGTGTGCAGGCAGATACGGGAGTTCTCGGATGTACCGATTATCATGTTGACCGCAAAAGGGGAGGATATGGACAAGATCCTCGGACTTGAATACGGGGCAGATGATTACATAACAAAGCCGTTCAATATACTGGAAGTCAAGGCAAGAATAAAGGCGATCATGCGAAGAACGGGAAAACGGGAAGGAATGAAAGCTTCTTCAAAAATCATCACGAAAGGTGATCTGAAGATCGACTGTGAGAGCAGAAGAGTATTTTCAGGAGAGAAGGAACTGAATCTGACAGCAAAGGAATTTGATCTTCTGGAGCTTCTTGCCATGAATCCGAATAAGGTATACAGCAGAGAGAATCTTCTGAATATTGTCTGGGGCTATGAATACCCCGGAGATGCCCGTACGGTGGATGTTCACATCAGGAGACTTCGTGAGAAGATAGAAGTGAATCCGAGTGACCCGAAATATGTCTATACGAAGTGGGGAGTTGGTTATTATTTCAGGGGCTAATATGAAATTTATTCCAAATTATTTGAAAAGTCTGCGAGTGCGCATTGTATTTTTGGTGATGTGCTGTACGATCATGACTTGCTTTTTTTTAAAAAGCGCAATTCTTGAAAGTTATGAGCAGATGCAGGTGGCGGTGCGTACTTCGGAGATTCAGAATCAGTGTACGATTCTGGGCAATCAGTTGATCAATTCTAATTATCTTAATAATAAAGATTCAGAAGTCGTTAATACTGAGTTGAGTCAGCTTTCCAATATTTACAGCGGAAGAGTGATGGTGATCGATGATGAGTTTCGCATCATCAAAGATACATACAACCTGGATGAAGGGAAAACGATTATTTCTTCCGATGTGGTGCGCTGTTTTCGAGGGGAGCAGACCAGCAATTATGATGACAAAAACCGTTATATCGAAGTGGCAACACCAATCACCAGCCCGGCAGATAAAAATGTACTCGGCATGATGCTGGTCACTGTTTCGGCAGATGCGATTCAGGATAATCTTCATGCGATTGAGGGGAAAGCGAATCTTGCTTCCCTTACCAGTGGTCTGGTAATTCTGGTAATAGCCTGTGTGGCGGCGGTTCTTCTGGTAAAACCGTTTGCAAGGATGACGCGGACCATTGAGGACATGGCAGGCGGGTACGGTGATCAGTATCTTCATGAGAATTCTTACAGTGAAACGGAGCAGATTTCACTGGCATTTAATAAGTTGTGGGATCGATATAAGCTTCTGGACGCTTCGAGGGAAGAATTTGTGGCAAACGTATCCCATGAGTTAAAAACGCCGCTTACATCTATGAAGGTACTTTCGGATTCTCTGCTTGCCCAGCCGGATGTTCCGATCGAATTATACCAGGAATTCATGGGAGACCTGTCGGAAGAAATTGAGCGCGAGAACAAGATCATCAATGATTTGCTGGAACTTGTAAAAATGGATAAAAAGGGCGCAAATCTGAATATACAGAGTCAGAATATCAATGAGCTGGTCGAGCGGATTTTAAAAAGGCTGCAGCCTATTGCGGCTCGTCAGAATGTGGAACTTGTATATGAGAGTATCCGGCCGGTCACTGCGGAAGTGGATGAGGTGAAAATGTCGCTTGCGCTGTCCAACCTGGTTGAAAATGCCATTAAATACAACAAAGAAAATGGTTGGGTGCACGTGGCATTAAATGCAGATCATAAGTATTTCTATATTAAAGTGGCAGACTCGGGTATCGGGATTCCGAAAGAAGATACAGAGCATATTTTTGAACGATTCTATCGGGTGGACAAGTCGCATTCCCGCGAAATAGGTGGAACAGGCCTCGGACTTTCTATTGCCAGAAATGCGGTTGTCATGCACAGAGGAGCTATCAAGGTGTACAGTGAGCCGGGAGAAGGAACGACATTTACAGTCAGAATCCCACTTACCTACATTACAAAATAATAGTAAAAGGAAGTGGAAAGTATGAAGAACAGAATACGTACCGGGGTTTGCTTCTGGATGCTTTTGTGTCTTGTGATAGTGTCAGGATGCAGCAAAAAAGAACCGGTGGATTCAGAATATAAACTTTATCTGATCAATCAGGAAGGAACCGGTCTTGTGGAAACTGTATATGAAGGAGAAATTGAAAACCCTAAGGCAGCTGTTGAAGAAATGATAGAGAAGCTTGGAACGATGGATGATGAACTGGGGGTACAGCCCGCAATTCCGAAAGAAGTGAAACTTAAGCAGTATACGATCGAGGAAGAAAAACTGTCTTTATATTTCAACAGTGAATATACGAAAATGGACACGGTTCAGGAGGTGCTCTGCAGGGCTGCACTGGTTCGTTCTCTGACGCAGATCGATGAGGTTGATCAGGTGGCATTTTATGTGGATGAAAAACCACTTACCAACAAAGAAGGCGAAGAGTACGGTTTTCTTCAGGCTGAGGATTTTGTACAGAATACGGGATCTGCGATCAATTCCTTTCAGGATACAGTTTTGACGTTGTATTTTGCAAACAGCGAAGGAACGGCACTTGTAAAAGAAGAAGTGAGTGTCAGATATAATTCGAATCAGGCCAAGGAGCGTGTAATCGTAGAAATGCTTATGAAGGGGCCGCAAGGGCAAGAGAAGCAGGCAACACTCCCGAAAGGAACAAAGCTTTTAGGAGTTTCGATAAAAGACGGAATCTGTTATTTAAACTTTAATGAAGGATTGAAGAGCACAACGCCGGGAGTAAGCCCGGAGACAGTAATCTATTCGATTGTAAATTCCTTGACGGAGTGTTCGTCTGTGAGTCGTGTACAGATTGCAATCAACGGGGACAGCAATGCCCTGTTCCAGGAAAGTATCAAACTGAATGAACCTCTGAGCAGAAATCTGGATATTGTGGAGGAAGAATAACAGTTTGAAGAGAAGAAGAATCTGTCAGGCTGCTCTTGGAATGGTACTCATTATTTATTTAATGTATCATCTGGGAGGCAGTCTGGCATTTCCCGTACTGAAAGATGCCGAGTTTGAAAAGCAGTTTTCAGAGGGAATGTATGTGAAAATATGCGGAGAAGTGTGTGAAAAGACATGGAGCGAAGATTCCTGGATTTTAAGTCTTAAAAAGCTTAAGGTCAAGGGAGATCAAAAATCAAATTTTGCGGCAGAGGAAAAGCTGCTGATCTATTTATCTGATGAGTTTGAAGGAGTAGTTCCGGAATACGGAGAGTATATTCAAGTATACGGGAAAGTAAACTCCTTTCAGGAAGCCCCTAATCCGGGGAATTTTAATCAACGATTTTACTATCAAAAACAAGGAATCTGCGGTGCGCTTAAGGAGGCGCAGGTAGAATGTGTTTATCAATCTCAAAATGAAACCAGATGGAGAAACCGGATTCTGGAAGGAATCTGCGGATTGAAACAGAAGGTGTCGATTCATATTCTATCTTATCTTGGGGAAGAGAAAGGAGGTGTATTATGTGCAATATTACTGGGTGAAAATCAGCTGACCGTAAGGGAGATCAAAGAACTTTACCGAAAAAGCGGAATCGGACATCTGCTGGCCATTTCGGGACTTCATGTTTCGTTCGTAGGGATGGGAGTCTACGAAGCATTGAGACGTTTACTGAACGGGCGGGCCTTGCCTGCGTTCGTAAGCGGTATGGTTCTGGTTCTGTACGCTGTCATGGCAGGTGGAAGTGTTTCGGCAATCCGGGCAGTTACTATGTTTTTGTTTCGCATGGGGGCTGAGGTGACAGGGAGAGAATATGATGGCCTTACCGCACTTGGGTCAGCTGCGATTCTCGTGCTTTTGGAAAAACCGCTTATGCTTTTTGATGCGGGCTTTTTATTATCGTTCGGAGCGGTTCTGGGAATTTATGTCATTTTCCCAAGGTTGAAATCGAAAGAAGATATGAAAATAATCCTTTCGGTCAAGATGTCACTTTCCGTTCAAATGGCAGTTCTTCCGGTGATGCTCTATTATTATTACGAAATCAGTTTGTATTCCCTGTTATGGAATTTGATTGCAGTGCCGCTATCCGGCATAGTTCTTACAAGTGGATTTGCAGGAACTTTATCAGGGATGATTTTAACAGGGAAAGGAATGCTTCTGACGAAAATTTTCTATGGGATTTGTGGGGTGATCCTAGAAATATACGAGAAGGGAAGTACGTGGATCCTTGAGCTTCCAGGTGCGAGGTGGGTATCCGGGCAACCCGGGATTCCCAAAATTCTCATCTATTATTTATTATTACTTGTGGCGTTTCAGTTTATGAGAAAAAAGATAAGAGCAGTAACAGCAGGAATCATTCTGGCGGCAGTCATGATTCTCGGAATTCCAGTACAGAGTAGAGGGCAGATAGAAATTTTCATGATCAACGTCGGACAGGGAGACTGCTTTCTGGTACGTCATCCAAATGGAGAGACAAGTCTGATTGACGCGGGAAGCAGTACCGTAAGTAATGTAGGACAATATCGAATCGAGCCGTTTTTAAAATCTCAGGGGGTGGGAAAACTGGATTATGTATGGATCTCGCATGGGGATATCGATCACGTGGGAGGAATTGAAGAAATGCTTATGCGTCAAAAACAAGGAATACGTATTAAAAGCCTTGTCATGCCCGAAAAAATGTTTTGGGATGAGAAGCTTCATGAAGTTGCAAGGACTGCTTATGAGAACGGGACGAAAATATATGAGGTGAAAGCAGGGCAGATTTTAAAAGAAGGTGATATGAAAGTGATGTGTATCTGGCCGGAAATTCAGGCAGATAAAACTGAGAAGACGGAAATAGAAACAGGGAACGGCTCGTCTATGGTACTGGCATTTACTTACAAAGAATTTGATATGCTATTTACAGGGGATCTTGAAAATGAAGAAGAAGAAACTGTTGTCTGTCATATTGAAAAATTACAGAATAGAGGAATCCTGTCTGAAAACTTTGAAGTATTAAAAGTCGGGCACCATGGGTCTAAAAATGCGACATCGGAACATTTGCTTCAGGTGCTGGATGCGGATGCGGCTTTTGTGTCCGCAGGAGAGGGAAACCGCTACGGTCATCCGCATGAAGAAGTGCTGGAAAGACTTGCAAAATGGCACGTCAGCCTATATAATACGAAAGACGGACATGCAGTGAAAATATGTACAGACGGGGAGAAATATAGTATACTTGGACTATGAAAAGTTTGAATGAAGATTTAAAAACCGGACAATTTAAGCAGATATACCTTCTTTACGGAGAGGAAGCTTATCTGAAAAAACAGTATAAAGATCGATTTTTAAAGGCGATGATTTCGGAAGGCGATACCATGAATTATGCGTATTACGAAGGGAAGAATACGAATCCGAAAGAAGTGATCGACCTGTCTGAGACGATGCCTTTTTTTGCCGAGCGAAGGCTGATCGTGATGGAAAATACAGGCTTTTTCAAGAGCGCAAATCCAGAACTTGCGGACTATTTGAAAGAACTTCCGGAGACCTCTTTTCTGATTTTTATTGAAGAAGAGGTCGATAAAAGGGGAAAACTTTATAAATCGGTAAAAGACAAAGGAAGGATTGTGGAGCTGAAGAGGCAGGATGAAAAGACATTGATCCGCTGGATTCTGCAAATGGCAGCCAGGGAGCAGCAGAGGATGACAGAGTCAGCTGCGCGTTATTTTCTGGGAAAAGTAGGAAATGATATGGAGAATATCCAGAAAGAGCTGGAAAAGCTGTTCTGCTACTGCCTGCATCATACAGAAGTGACCATAGCGGATATCGATACTATTTGTACGACGCAGATTACGAACCATATCTTTGATATGGTAGATGCGGTTGCAAATAAAGAACAGAAGAAAGCGCTGGATTACTATTATGACCTGCTGACATTAAAAGAGCCACCTATGAGAATCTTATATCTTCTGACGAGACAGTTCCGTATTCTGATGGAGATTAAGGAGATGGAAAAATTGGGGATCCCATCGAAAGATATGGCATCAGCAGCAGGAATCATGCCCTTCCTGGCAGGAAAATACCGTACTCAGGCAAAATCATTTACCGCGAAGGAACTGAGAAAAATTGTAGAGGCAGGTGTGCAGACTGAGGAGAATGTGAAAACCGGACGGATGCAGGATGTGCTTTCGGTGGAACTTTTTCTGGTGAAGTACAGCAGAAAACGATAGGAAAAGATAAGGAGAAGAAGCAGGCTATGCATATGGATCAAAAGAAAATTCGAAATTTTTGTATTATCGCGCATATCGACCACGGCAAATCAACGCTGGCAGACCGGATCATTGAGATGACAGGTCTTCTGACCAGTCGTGAGATGCAGGCTCAGGTTCTTGATAACATGGATCTTGAGAGGGAAAGAGGAATTACCATTAAATCACAGGCGGTACGAACCGTTTATAAGGCAAAAGACGGAGAGGAGTACATTTTCAATCTGATCGATACTCCGGGACATGTGGATTTTAACTACGAAGTATCCCGAAGCCTCGCTGCCTGTGACGGTGCAATTCTGGTAGTTGATGCGGCGCAGGGTGTAGAAGCACAGACTCTGGCGAACGTGTATCTGGCTCTGGACCATGATCTGGATGTGGTGCCGGTCATCAATAAAGTGGATCTTCCCAGTGCGGAACCGGAGCGTGTCATTGAAGAGATTGAAGATGTGATCGGAATCGAAGCAGCAGATGCACCGAAAATTTCAGCAAAGACCGGATTAAATGTAGAGGAAGTGTTAGAGCAGATTGTTACGAAGATTCCATCACCCGAAGGGGATCCGGATGCTCCGCTTAAAGCACTGATCTTCGATTCTCTTTACGATCCGTACAAAGGTGTTATCGTATTTTGCCGTATTAAAGAAGGCTGCATCACGAAGGGAACACCGATTAAGATGATGGCAACAGGGGCGACTGCCGATGTAGTAGAAGTAGGATATTTTGGAGCAGGACAGTTCATTCCGTGTGAACAGCTTTCAGCCGGAATGGTAGGATATTTTACAGCCAGCTTGAAAAATGTGAAGGATACCCGAGTGGGAGATACTGTAACCAATGCACAAAGACCGTGCGACAGCCCGCTTCCGGGTTACAAGAAGGTCAATCCGATGGTATACTGCGGAATGTATCCGGCAGACAGTTCCAAATATCCGGATCTTCGGGATGCACTGGAAAAGCTGCAGCTAAATGACGCTGCTCTTCAGTTTGAACCGGAAACTTCACTTGCTCTTGGCTTTGGGTTCCGCTGCGGATTCTTAGGTCTGTTGCATCTGGAGATCATTCAGGAACGTTTGGAGAGAGAATACAATCTGGATCTGGTCACAACAGCGCCGGGTGTTATTTATAAGGTATATAAAACCAACGGAGAGATGATTGAACTTACGAATCCGTCCAATCTTCCAGATCCGGCGGAAATTGATTACATGGAAGAGCCGATCGTGAAGGCGGAAATCATGGTGACTTCAGAATTTATCGGCGCGATCATGGATCTATGCCAGGAAAGAAGAGGCGTATATCAGGGAATGGAATATATTGAGGAGACGAGAGCGGTTCTTCGGTATCATTTACCGCTTAATGAGATTATTTACGATTTCTTTGATGCGTTAAAATCCCGTTCACGCGGTTATGCATCCTTCGATTATGAACTCCTGGGATATGAAAAATCCGATCTGGTGAAACTGGATATTCTGATTAATAAGGAAGAAGTGGATGCACTTTCTTTTATCGTCTTTGCCGGAAGTGCCTATGAGCGCGGAAGAAAAATGTGCGAAAAGCTGAAAGAAGAGATTCCGAGACAGCTTTTTGAAATCCCGATCCAGGCGGCAATCGGAAGTAAGATCATTGCCCGTGAGACGGTAAAAGCGATGAGAAAAGACGTTCTCGCAAAATGCTACGGCGGCGATATTTCACGTAAGAAGAAACTTCTTGAGAAACAGAAAGAAGGAAAGAAGCGTATGCGTCAGGTGGGAAATGTAGAAATCCCGCAGAAAGCGTTCATGAGTGTACTGAAACTGGATGATAAGAAATAAGATGAGAAATGATAGCATGGGAAAATGTGGTAGAAAACCTTTGGAGCTCTATATCCATATCCCTTTCTGTGTAAAGAAATGTGCATATTGCGATTTCCTGTCGGCGCCGGCCACGGAAACGCAAAGAGAAGAATATGTGAAGATTTTGTGTGAAGAAATCAAAGCAAATGCGAAAGAAGTGGAAGAGTATGAAATCTCTTCCATTTTCTTCGGTGGAGGGACACCGTCTCTTCTAAGAGGAGAGCAGGTGAAACGGATTCTTCAGACTATATTTGTAAATTACAGCGTTGCAGTGAGTGCAGAGATTTCTCTGGAAATGAATCCGGGGACAGTGACAAAAGACAAGCTTACTGCATATCGAGAAGCCGGGATCAATCGCCTTAGTATCGGTCTGCAGTCGATTCATGATGAAGAGCTTCGGATGCTGGGAAGAATTCATACCTATGAAGAATTTCTTTGTGCGTACCGGATGGCAAGAGAATGTGGATTTGATAATATCAATATTGACTTGATTTCCGCAATTCCGGAGCAGACAATAGGAAGCTGGGAAGAAACAGTAAGAACAATCGCAGAGCTTCAGCCGGAGCATATTTCTGCTTACAGCCTGATCATAGAACCGGGGACACCGTTTTATGAACTGTATGGAGAAGACGCTGTACACAACAAGGAAACTCAAAAGAACTGTAAGATGCTGCCGGGAGAAGAGGAAGAACGGGAAATGTATCATATTACGAAACGGATTCTTGCTGATGCTGGATATGAGCGATATGAAATCTCGAATTATGCAAAACCGGGTTATGAGTGCAGACATAATTGTGGATATTGGATGCGAGTGCCTTATTTGGGGTTCGGTGTCGGAGCATCGAGCTTTGTTCGGGGCCTTAGATATACAAATCCGGAGAATGTGGGAGAGTACTCAAAATGCTTTGGAGATAAATTTAACGCGGAAAAGCTAAGCCGGGAAGAAGAGATGGAAGAATTCATGTTTCTCGGCCTTCGTATGATGATAGGTATTTCAAAACAGGAATTCGAAAGAAATTTTGATATTACAATTGAAGAAATATATGGAAATCAGATTCAGAAGCTGGAATCTTTGCAGCTGCTTGATGAAAGAGATGACCGGATTTTTCTGACAGAGAAGGGAATTGATGTGAGTAATTCGGTGTTTGTTGAGTTTTTGTTTTAAAGTGAGTTGAGTTTTTATTTTAAAGTGACCGGGAATACGTAAGAAGATAAGCAGTCGGCTCGAGCTTTATGGCTGAACTGTTACAATGTAACTATGAAATATTTATAAAGTGGGTTGACAAAGAATGACTGTAGTGATACATTAATAAACGAAGATGATGTTAGCACTCAGATGTATCGAGTGCTAATAAAAGAAAAGGAGGATGCAGATGGAATCAATACAGGAGCTTAGCGAACGGAAAACGAAGATCCTTCACGCTATCATTAAGAATTATCTGGACACTGGAGAACCGGTAGGATCGAGAACGATTTCCAAATACACAGATCTGAATCTGAGTTCAGCGACGATTCGGAATGAGATGGCAGATCTGGAAGAACTCGGCTACATCATGCAGCCTCATACATCGGCAGGAAGAATTCCATCCGATAAGGGATATCGGTGGTATGTGGATATGCTGATGAGTAAGAAGGAACAGGAAGTCACAGAACTTAAGGAGCAGATGCTTGAGAAAGCAGATAAGATGGATCAGCTCCTCAGGCAGGTTGCGAAGGTTCTGGCGAATAATACCAATTATGCGACGATGATTTCCTCACCGGTATATAACAGGAACAAGCTGAAGTTCATCCAGCTTTCACAGGTAGATGAGAACCAGTTGGTTGTAGTCATTGTGATGGAAGGCAATATCGTTAAGAACCAGATTATTACACTGGAAGAGCCGCTCAGTAATGAAGCATTATTAAAATTGAACATGCTTCTGAACACGACACTGAACGGTATGCAGGCAGAAGAGATTAACCTGGGACTGATCGCCAGGCTGAAAGAACAGGCAGGAATCCACAGCGAAGTCGTGAGCAATGTGCTTGATGCAGTGGCGAATGTGATTCAGCTTGATGACGACATGGAAATTTACACCAGCGGCGCGACGAATATTTTTAAATATCCGGAACTTAGTGATAAACAGAGCGCCCAGGAGATTATCAGTGCTTTTGAAGAAAAGCAGCAGCTGGCTGCACTGGTATCAAAGACGATGGCCAGCAGCGAGAATAAAGATATTCAGGTCTATATAGGAAATGAATCCAATGTTGAGAAGATGAAGGACTGCAGCGTAGTTACGGCAACTTATGAGCTGGGTGAAGGCATGCAGGGGACCATCGGAATCATCGGACCGAAGCGTATGGATTACGAACATGTAATGAAGACGCTGAAGACTCTGATGGCAGAACTGGATGAGATTTTCCACAGGGATGGTTAGCATCCGGATTATGAAAGGAGAAAGGTGGCAGAACCGTTGGATAATCAGATGAGTAATGAAGAAATGGTAAAAGAAGCAGTGGAAGAAGCAAAGAAAGCTGCTAAGGAGGCAGAAGAAGAGGCATCTGCAGAAGAGAAGAAAGTAGCAGAGGAAACTTCAGAAAGCCAAGAAGAAAGCAGCGAGAAGGAAGAAGCACCGGAAGAGACTGCAGAACCTAAGAAATCAAAGTTCTTTGAAAAAAAGAATAAAAAGGACAAGAGAGATGAACAGATTGCAGATCTTACCGATAAGCTGACCAGACAGATGGCAGAATTCGATAATTACAGAAAGCGGACAGAAAAAGAAAAGTCAGCGATGTATGAAATCGGCGCAAAAGATGTGGTGGAAAAAATTCTTCCGGTTGTAGATAACTTCGAACGTGGACTTACGTCTGTGGCAGAAGAGAACAAAGAAGATCCGTTCGTACAGGGAATGGATAAGATTTATAAACAGCTTATGACCACACTTGAAGCGATCGGCGTGAAGCCGATTGAGGCAGTAGGTCAGGAATTCAATCCGGATTTCCATAACGCAGTTATGCATGTGGAGGATGAAGAAGCCGGTGAGAATATTGTAGTCGAAGAATTCCAGAAAGGTTACATGTACCGTGAAAGTGTAGTAAGACACAGTATGGTAAAAGTTGCTAATTAACCAGATGGCATTATTAAAATAATAGCTTGTATATTTACACAGAAGATGCAGATATACTCTATATAAAAAAGTAAATCAACAAATTATTTATAATATTAGGAGGTCTTCATAATGGGCAAAATCATTGGTATTGATTTGGGTACAACAAACAGTTGTGTAGCGGTTATGGAAGGTGGTCAGCCGGTAGTAATCGCAAATACAGAAGGTGCAAGAACAACACCGTCTATCGTAGCATTTACAAAGACAGGAGAACGTCTTGTAGGTGAGCCGGCAAAACGTCAGGCAGTAACAAATGCAGAAAAGACAATCTCCTCTATCAAGAGAGAAATGGGTACAGACCACAAAGTTGACATTGATGGAAAGAAATATTCTCCACAGGAAATTTCAGCAATGATCCTTCAGAAACTGAAAGCTGATGCAGAAGCATACCTCGGAGAAAAAGTTACAGAAGCAGTTATCACTGTTCCGGCATATTTCAACGATGCTCAGCGTCAGGCTACCAAAGATGCAGGTAAGATTGCAGGTCTTGATGTAAAACGTATCATCAACGAGCCTACAGCAGCAGCTCTTGCTTACGGTCTTGATAATGAGAAAGAACAGAAGATCATGGTTTATGACCTTGGCGGCGGTACATTCGACGTATCTGTTATTGAAATCGGTGACGGCGTTATCGAAGTATTATCTACAGCAGGTAATAACAGACTTGGCGGTGATGACTTCGACCAGAAGATCACAGATTACATGCTTGCAGATTTCAAGGCTAAAGAAGGCGTAGATCTTTCTACAGATAAAATGGCTCTTCAGAGATTAAAAGAAGCTGCTGAAAAAGCAAAGAAAGAACTTTCTTCTGCAACAACAACAAATATCAACCTTCCGTTCATTACTGCTACAGCAGAAGGACCGAAGCATTTCGATATGAACCTTACAAGAGCGAAGTTCGATGAACTGACTCACGAACTGGTAGAAAAGACAGCAGAACCTGTTAAACGTGCATTATCAGATGCAGGTATTACTGCTTCTGAACTTGGTCAGGTACTTCTGGTAGGTGGATCTACACGTATCCCGGCAGTTCAGGAAGAAGTAAAACGTCTTACAGGAAAAGAGCCTAGCAAATCACTGAACCCGGATGAATGTGTAGCACTTGGTGCATCTGTTCAGGGTGGTAAATTAGCAGGAGATGCAGGCGCAGGCGATATCCTTCTTCTTGATGTAACTCCGCTTTCACTGTCTATTGAGACAATGGGTGGTGTAGCAACAAGACTGATCGAGAGAAATACAACGATCCCGACCAAGAAGAGCCAGATCTTCTCTACAGCAGCTGATAACCAGACAGCTGTAGATATCAACGTTGTACAGGGTGAAAGACAGTTCGCAAGAGATAACAAGTCTCTCGGACAGTTCAGACTGGATGGTATTCCACCGGCACCACGTGGAATCCCGCAGATTGAAGTTACATTTGATATTGATGCAAACGGTATCGTAAATGTATCTGCAAAAGATCTTGGAACCGGAAAAGAACAGCATATCACCATTACTGCAGGATCTAACATGTCTGATGCAGATATTGACCGCGCAGTAAGAGAAGCAGCTGAATTCGAAGCTCAGGATAAGAAGCGTAAAGAAGCAATCGATACAAAGAACGATGCAGATGCTATGGTATTCCAGACTGAGAAAGCAATGAAAGAAGTTGGCGACAAGATTGATGCTGCTGACAGAAGTGCTGTAGAAGCAGATGTTCAGGCTCTGAAAGATTTACTTGCAAAAGCAGGTGAAGAAATGACAGATGCTCAGGTGGCTGAAATCAAAGCTGCAAAAGAAAAACTGATGGAAAGTGCACAGAAGCTTTTCACAAAAGTTTATGAACAGGCAGGAGCTGCTGCAGGTGCTCAGGGCGGACCTGCACCGGAAGCAGGACCGGCACCGGAAGGATACAACACAGACGATGTTGTTGACGGAGATTACAAAGAAGTATAAGATTTTTATTAGCAAGATATATTCTGCAAGGCGGGAATACCCGTCTTGCAGATTTGTTGCTATGCATACGAGAAAATAAGTACAGAAGTGTTGAGGTAGGGTTATGGCAGAATCAAAAAGAGATTACTATGAAGTCCTTGGTGTCTCCAAAGATGCGGATGAGGCTACATTAAAAAAAGCATACAGAGCTCTGGCTAAAAAGTATCATCCGGATATGAATCCGGGCAATGCTGAAGCAGAAAAAAAGTTTAAAGAGGCTTCCGAAGCATATGCAGTACTTAGTGATCCGGATAAACGTCGTCAGTATGATCAGTTCGGTCATGCTGCCTTCGATGGCGGAGCAGGCGGAGCCGGAGGTTTCGGAGGATTTGATTTTAATAATGCAGATTTTGGCGATATTTTCGGTGATATATTTGGCGATCTATTTGGCGGAGGCAGACGAGGAGGCCGTGCCAATACCGGCCCGATGAAAGGGGCAAACATAAGAAAAGGTGTAAGAATCACGTTTGAAGAGGCTGTATTTGGCTGCGAGAAGGAACTGGAAGTCGTATTAAAAGATCCTTGTGTCAAGTGTAACGGTACAGGAGCCAAACCGGGAACAAGTCCGGAGACATGTACCAGATGTGGAGGAAAAGGACAGGTGGTCTTTACATCACAGTCTTTCTTTGGAACAGTGCAGAATGTTCAGACCTGTCCGGAATGTCAGGGAACAGGTAAAGTAATCCGTGATAAATGTCCGGATTGTGGCGGAACAGGATATACGTCAAGCCGTAAGAAAATCAAAGTATCCATTCCAGCAGGTATTGATAACGGACAGAGTGTACGAATTCGTGAAAAAGGAGAGCCGGGAATTAATGGCGGACCGAGAGGAGACCTTTTGGTGGAAGTTACCGTTTCGCGTCATCCGATCTTCCAGAGACAGGATGTCCATCTGTTCTCAACAGCACCGATTTCATTTGCACAGGCAGTGCTTGGCGGTGATGTGAGAATTAAGACGGTTGACGGCGATGTATTGTATAATGTGAAACCTGGTACAAAAACTGATACGAAAGTACGTCTGAAAGGAAAAGGAGTTCCGTCTCTTAGAAATCCACAGGTACGAGGAGACCATTATGTGACACTCGTTATTCAGACACCGGAAAAATTGAGTGCCGAGGCTAAAGAAGCACTTCGTAAGTTTGATGAATTATCAGGAAATACATTAAATCAGGAAGTGGAATCTGAAGGAAAAGTCAAAGGCAAGAAGAAAGGTTTCATGGATAAGGTGAAAGAAAAATTCGAAGAATTTGAAGAATAAAAAATATGCGTTTCGTGTGAAGTACACATGAAACGCATATTTTTATTCTTCTTCTTCCAACTCGCTTCCGGCGATACCGCCAATTACTGAAGTAACACAGGCAGTAACGATAGCTGCAATGATTGCGATAGAGATAATACCAACCAATATTACCATAATGTTACCTTCCTTTCTTTGTATTATAAATATTATAGCACATATTGCATAATTTATACAGTAAAAATGTAAATATTTTCTACATGAAAAAAGCGCAAAAGTCGAAGATAACAAGGGATTTGATGTGACTTTTGGAAAAAACTGTGATATAATATCGCGGTAAACAAATTCCGAAGAGAAATGTAGTTTAGAATTGAGGAGGATATTTTTAATGGCAAGACCAAGAAAAAATTCTAATGAAACAGCTCCGGTTAAGGCAGAAGAAGTTTTGAAAGCAACAGAAGAGAAAGTTGATAACGCAAAAGAAGTGAAGAAAACTGCAGCCAAGACAAGAAAAACAACAACTAAGAAAGAAATCAAAACAGATGTTGTTTTACAGTATGGCGAAAAAGAAGTAAATACAAAAGATATGGTTGCGGCAATCAAGAAAGAATGGACAAAGGCAAAACATAAAGTATCAGATATCAAGTCCATGGAACTTTATATCAAACCGGAAGAATATGCAGTATACTATGTAATCAACGGTGATACAACTGGCAAAATCTGGCTGTAGAATTATATAAAGATTCTTTCTTTATAACGCCATTGTTCGTTTTCCGGAAAAAGAGATTCAACTCTTTCTCCGGAAAAACAGAACAGTCTCATTTTTTTAAAAAAGAAATATTGTCTGGAATTAGTCTTGATTTTCCCATTTTTTTATAACTATAATAGAATAGCGGTTTGATTTTTTAGATACTAAAAAGAGGAGAAAATATGCAGAATTTTGTACAGTATACTCCAACTGAAGTTGTGTTCGGAAAAGAAACACACTTGCAAGTTGGGAAAGAAGTGAAAAAATGGAACGGAACAAGAGCATTTATTGTATTTGGAGGCGGAAGCGTTAAAAAAAACGGTCTTCTTAAAATGATAGAAGAAGCTCTTGAGAAGGAGAACATCGTTTATGAAGAATTTGGCGGTGTGAAACCGAATCCGAGACTGGATTTTGCAAGGCTTGGAGTAGAAAAAGCGGTGAAGTTCAGGGCAGACTTTATTTTGGCGGTTGGCGGTGGCAGTGCAATCGATACGGCAAAAGCAATTGCACATGGTACTGCGAATCCACAGGCGGATTTGTGGGATATATGGACACAGAAAGTATCGCTTACGAAGTCTCTTCCAATCGGATGTGTGCTCACAATTGCAGCGGCAGGAAGTGAGATGAGTGCTTCTGCAGTTCTGACAAATGAAGAAATCGGAAGTAAAAGCGGGATCACAACCGCATTTAACCGGCCGAAATTTGCAATTATGAACCCGGAGCTTACGTTTACTTTGCCGAGATATCAGATTGCCTGCGGAATTGTGGATATTATGATGCATACTTTGGAACGATATTTTATACCGGATCAGAGAAATCAGTTGACGGATGAAATAGCAGAAGGGCTTCTCAGAGTCATGATAGAAAATGGTGTCAAGGGATGGCAAAATCCCAGGGATTATGATGCAATGAGCGAAATTATGTGGTGCGGAAGTCTTTCCCATAATGATTTGACAGGGCTTGGAAGAGGAAAAGATTTCTGTGTTCACAAATTCGGACATGCACTTGGGGCAAAATATGATATTGCTCATGGTGCAACGCTGTCAGCAATGTGGGGCTCATGGGCAAAGTATGTCTATCAGAATGATGTAAAACGTTTCTGCCACTACGGAGAAAAGGTGTGGGGAATTACCGGAAGGAATGCCGAGGAGACGGCTGTTGAAGCAATCGATAAAACTGTAGATTATTTCCGTAGTCTTGAAATGCCGGTAAATCTTCCGGAACTTGGAATCGGAGAGCTAAGTGATGAGGAGCTTAAAGAGCTGGCTATGAATGCAACCATGGGTGGAACTGTCAAATTATCAAAAATAAAGGAGTTAGATGTTAACGATGTTTATCGGATCTTTCAGTCGGCAAGTGGAAGATAAGATGGATATTAACTGGAAACATTTTTATAAACAGGTATGTCTTCTTATTATTCCAATGGCACTCCAGAATCTGATCAATGTGGGAGTGTCTGCAGCTGATGTATTTATGCTTGGAAGAGTAGGAGAAAAGGTTCTTTCCGGAGCATCGCTTGCCGGACAGATTCAGTTTATTATGACGTTGATTCTGTTTGGGACTACTTCGGGAGCCACAGTTCTCACGGCTCAATATTGGGGAAAAAAAGACACCCGTACGATTGAAAAAATCTTAGGTATGGGGATGGTGATCGGAATTGGCGGGGCGCTTGCCTTTGCACTTGCGGCAGAGGTGATTCCGGATAAGCTTCTGATGATCTATACGAGTGATCAGGAAGTGATTGCAGAAGGGGTGAAATACTTAAGGATTGTAGCTCTTTCTTATGTACTTATGGCTGCGTCTCAGGTGTATTTGTATATTATGCGTAGTATTGAACGCGTAGTAATTGCAACGGTCGTATACGGTATTTCGCTTGTAGTGAATGTGATTATCAACGCAGTGTTAATTTTCGGTCTTTTGGGATTCCCCAAGATGGGAATCGAAGGTGCCGCGATCGGTACACTGATTTCGCGTATAGTAGGCCTTTTGATCGTAATCTGGTATGCTGCGGCTAGGAATAAAGTGGTACGGTTCCACTGGAAAGATATGTGGAAGATCGATAAAGTACTGCTGAAAGATTTTATGGTTTATGCAACACCTGTTATTTTGAATGAGCTGATCTGGGGGATGGGAAGCTCCGCAAATACAGCGGTGATAGGACATCTTGGCAGTGCAGCGGTGGCGGCAAATTCGGTTGCACAGGTCGTAAGAGAACTTTCTACGGTTGTGGTCTTTGGTGTATCAAATGCGACAGCAATTTATCTGGGAAAAACCATTGGAGAACGCCAGTATGAACTCGCAAAAGCATATGGAAGAAAGTTTTTACTGCTTAGTATTATCACCGGTTCGATTGCAGCAGGACTTATCTTGATTGCAGCTCCGGTGGCAAGAGTGTTCATGACATTATCTCCGGAGGCACAGAGTTATCTGATGTTTATGTTCTTTGTGATGTCATATTTTGCTTTGTGTCAGGCGATTAATACAACATTAGTAGTAGGTGTGTTCCGTTCAGGGGGAGATACGAAATTCGGACTCAGGCTCGATACAACAACGATGTGGTGTTGTTCGATTCTTCTGGGAGCAATCGCTGCATTCGTTTTTAAAGCAAGTGTTCCGGTTGTATACATCATATTGATGAGTGACGAAGTGATTAAAGTGCCGATTACGGTTAAGCGTTTTTTGAATTATAAATGGATTAAGAATGTCACAAGAAATCAAGAAGAGCTTGCAGGAAATTGATGACAGTTTGGCTGTTAATTTGGAAAAAGGATTGGATTTTACAGTAAGCTGTGTTATTCTAAAAGCATGATAATTGGAATTTGATAGAAATTCCGTGAAAAAGGAGAGAAATAATCATGAAATTAGTAGCAACTGAAAAAGCACCAAAAGCATTAGGACCGTATTCACAGGGCTATGTACATAACGGCATTCTTTATTCAGCAGGACAGATCGCAATTAATCCTGAGACTAACGATGTTGAGGCAGTTACGATTGAACAGCAGACAGAGCAGGTATGTAAGAACATTGGAGAAGTCCTGAAAGAAGCAGGAAGTTCATTTGATAAAGTATTGAAGACTACCTGTTTCTTAAGTGATATGGGAGATTTTGCCGCATTTAATGAAGTATACGGCAAATATTTTACATCAAAACCGGCAAGAAGCTGTGTTGCAGTTAAGACTCTTCCTAAGAATGTTCTTTGTGAAGTAGAAGTGATTGCAGTTGTAGAAGAATAAAAAGTGATCGTTGGGGGCAAAGTTTTTTGCCCCCGATATTATGTAGTTTGGAGGTTGAAACTATGGCAGAAGAACTAAATAGCGGATGTTCACCGGAATCATGCTCTTCCTGTGCGCATTCAAGTTCATGTAAAAGTAAAAAAGAAAGTATGAAAGCACCGGCAAATCCATATTCGCAGGTGAAAAAAGTAATCGGAGTTGTGAGCGGAAAAGGCGGAGTAGGAAAATCCATGGTAACGGCATCTCTTGCACGCCTTGCGGTCAGCCAGGGATATACAGCAGGTATTCTTGATGCTGACATTACAGGGCCTTCTATTCCAAAGATGTACGGCGTGCATGAAAGTGCATTAGGAAGCGAAGAAGGAATGTTTCCTTGTATTGCGAAAGACGGAACAAAGATTATGTCTGTAAATCTTCTTCTTGAGAGAGAATCCGATCCGGTAATTTGGAGAGGACCGGTTATTGCAGGTGTTGTTACGCAATTCTGGACTGATGTAATGTGGGGGGATCTGGATTTCCTTTTTGTTGATATGCCGCCCGGAACCGGTGATGTGCCGCTTACAGTATTCCAGTCACTTCCGGTAGATGGAGTGGTTATCGTTACTTCTCCACAAGATCTGGTACAGATGATCGTTGAAAAAGCATATAATATGGCAAAACAAATGAATATTCCGGTGCTTGGCATTGTAGAAAACTATAGTTATCTTGAATGTCCGGAATGTGGAAAACGAATCTCTGTATTTGGTGAGAGTCATATTGATGAGATTGCTGAAAATCTCGGTATCGAAGTGCTTGGAAAGATGCCGATCGATCCGAAGCTTGCTGAGATTGTAGAACAGGAAAAATTCTATGAAGCAGAAAATAAATATCTTGTAAACATCATTGAACAAATCCAATAGACAGTAAAAATGGTAATAAGAAAGTGTTTCTTGAAAAAGGGACACTTTCTTTTTTGGTATTGATTATTGAAAAAAAGTGTGCTAGAATGCATATAAGAACAAATGTTCGGAACAAAAGTTTGAGAGAGGGGATAGGGAAATGCGTATTCAGATGGAGACGAACCTATATGAGAAGCTGAATATTCTATCGGATGCCGCGAAGTATGATGTGGCTTGTACATCCAGTGGTGTTGACAGGAAAGGGAACGGCACCGGTATGGGGAATTGTGAGAAGGCGGGTATTTGTCACAGTTTTTCAGCAGACGGAAGGTGCATTTCCCTTCTTAAGATTTTATTTACGAATGAATGTATTTTTGATTGCAAATATTGTATCAACCGATCCTCGAATGATGTGATGCGAACTTCGTTTACACCGGAGGAGGTGTGCACTCTTACGATGGAATTCTACCGAAGGAACTATATTGAGGGATTATTTTTAAGTTCAGGGGTTCTGAAAAGCCCGGATTATACAATGGAACTTATTTATGCCACTTTGTATAAGCTGCGCAGAGAATGTAATTTCCAAGGGTATATTCATGTGAAAGCGATTCCCGGTACAAGCAGTGAACTGATTCGGCGGGTGGGATTCCTTGCAGACAGAATGAGTGTGAACTTAGAACTTCCTACAAAAGAAAGCCTTCATTTTCTGGCACCGCATAAGAGTAGGAAGAATATCCTTGCTCCGATGCGTCTTGTGCAGGAACAGAGGAACGAGAATCGTAAGGAACTTGCAGTATACAGACATGCACCGCAGTTCGTGCCTGCCGGTCAGAGTACTCAGATGATCATCGGTGCAACTCCGGAAACTGATTTTCAGATCATGCAGGTTACGGAGGCACTTTATCAGAAGTTTGATCTGAAGCGAGTGTTCTATTCTGCGTTCGTTCCGGTGAATGAGGACAAAGCTCTGCCTGCGAAGACAGACGCAGGGCCGCCGCTTTTGCGGGAACACAGGCTTTATCAGGCGGATTGGCTGTTACGCTATTATCAGTTTCGAGTATCGGAGCTTCTTGATGAGACGAATCCGAATTTTAATGTGCTGATGGATCCAAAGTGTGATTGGGCAATCCGTCATCTGGAAGTGTTCCCGATTGAAGTGAATAAGGCAGATTATCATATGCTTCTTCGTGTTCCGGGAATCGGATATCGTTCGGCTTCACGTATTGTCAAAGCAAGAAGGCTCGGAAGCATTGATTTTCAAGATCTTAAGAAAATGGGAGTTGTACTCAAAAGAGCGTTGTATTTTATCACCTGCAGCGGGAAAATGATGTATCCGGTGAAGATTGACCGGGATTATATTACAAGGAATATTCTGGATGGGAAGGAGCGTCTCCCTGACTCGGTGACAGGAATGAGTTACAGACAATTGTCATTATTTGATGATGTCAGATTTACTGAGAAATCTTTTTCTGTGGAAGGATGTGGAAATCGTGCAGAGAATATATGTTTGCCATGATCATATCACAGGACTATATTCTGCAATTTATGATGCATGGAAAGAAAGAAGAGCTACCGGGGATGCAGGGATTGCTTTTATAGGGAGTGTAGAACAGAAGTTTTTCTGCGAATATGTAGAGTGTGAAGAGAAAGAGGAGAAAGCAATTGCTGTAGAAAAGCTGATCAAGACTCATTTGGGGATGGATGCTTATTGGAAGCTGTATCATGCCGCATTGTCCGGTGACCCGGCGAAGGGTGATGCGATTCTTGGAACAATGTTTGTTGCGAGAACGCTTACTGACAGTACGAAAATCATGGAGCATATTACGAATCCATCTGTGGAAAAGGTTTTTTCACTCAGCAGGAAAGTAGCGAATGAGGCACACTATTTTAAAGAGTTTTTGCGTTTTCGGGAATTGGAAGGCGGGATATTGTATGCAAAGATTGAACCGAAAAGTCAGATCCTTACCTGTATTGCACCGCATTTTGCGGACCGGTTGCCACTTGAGAATTGGATGATCTATGATGCAATACATGAAATGTTTGTGGTACACGAGGCAAGGAAGAACTGGATTCTGGTATCAGGGGAAAGTGCAGATATGGAACAGCTTGACCGCTTGTCGGAAGAAGAGAAGAGGATTCAGGAACTGTGGAAAGGATTCTTTGAGAGCATATCGATTAAGGAAAGGAAAAGCTATGAGAGGCAGAGAGGGCATCTTCCCATCTGGTATAGAAAAAACATGGTGGAGTTTCAGAAACCTTCAGCTTCAAAATAGAAGGTAATACTTTTTATCTTTTCTGTTTCATGTTAAGATAGTGTGTAGGAAAAAGAAAAGAAACAGGTGACACAGTAATGGAACAGGAAATGCCGGTAATCAGAATATCCGTCCGCAATCTGGTGGAATTCATTTTAAGAGAAGGGGATATTGATAACAGAACCGGAGGAATGCCGGACACAGAAGCGATGCAGCTTGGCGGAAAGCTCCATAGAAAGATACAAAGAAGCATGGGGGCTTCCTATCATGCAGAAGTGGCCTTGAAGAAAGAAATTGAATGCGACGGCTTTATTCTGAAAGTAGAAGGGCGTGCGGATGGGATTATTGAGGAAAGCGATACGGTCGTGATCGATGAGATTAAAGGTGTTCTTTGTGAGCTGGAACATATTCAAAATCCGGTGAAAGTGCATCTTGCTCAGGCAAAGTGCTACGCAGTTATTTATGCTGAGCTGAAAGAATTGGATGAGATTGATGTGCAGATGACATATTGCCAGATGGATACTGAAGAGATTAAACGGTTTCGGCAGACCTTTGCTTATGAGGAACTGAGACTCTGGTTTGATGATTTGCTTACCCGGTATGAAAAATGGGCGAAATTTCAGATTGAATGGCGAAAAAAGAGAAATGCATCAGTAAAAAGACTTCAGTTCCCATTTGCTTATCGAAAAGGTCAGAAAGAACTTGCCGCATCGGTTTATCGTACGATTTTAAGAAAAAAGAAACTGTTTATTCAGGCGCCTACCGGTGTTGGAAAAACAATATCATCTGTGTTTCCTGCTGTGAAAGCAGTAGGAGAAGAACTTGGAGAAAAGATATTCTATCTTACGGCTAAGACAATCACGAGAACGGTTGCGGAGCAGGCATTCCAAAAGCTAAAGGAACAGGATTTGAAGTTTAAGGTCATCACGCTTACTGCGAAAGAGAAGATCTGTTTTTGTGAGGAAACAGAATGTAACCCTGATTACTGCCCATATGCGAAGGGGCATTTCGACCGTGTAAACGATGCGGTTTTTGAACTTCTTACATCGACAGACGAGATGAGCAGAGAGGCTTTGGAGGAGCAGGCAAAAAAGCATAAGGTCTGTCCTTTTGAGATGGCACTTGATGTTTCAACATGGGTAGATGCTGTGATCTGTGATTATAATTATGTTTTTGACCCGAATGCTCATTTGAAACGATTCTTCTCGGAGGGGATATCGGGTGAGTATGTTTTCCTTATTGACGAGGCGCATAATCTTGTAGAACGGGGAAGACAGATGTATAGCGCCGAGATTTACAAAGAAGATTTTCTTCATGTGAGAAAGTTGGTGAAGGATCATGATGCAAAGCTTGCCAGGAGACTGGGGGAATGCAATAAACTTCTTCTGGAGATGAAAAGAGAGTGTGAAGAATATCTGATGGTAGACAGCGTTTCTCATATTTATCTGAAATTAGTGAGTGTGATGGCCCAGATGGAAAAATTTATGGAAAGCTGTCAAGAAAAAGAGATTATGGATGCTTTGAGAGATTTGTATTTTTCGATTCGGTCATTTATCAGTATTTATGAGGTGTTAGATGAAAACTATGTGATTTACGCTGAGATGCTTGGGGAGGATAGATTTATGCTTAAGCTGTTCTGTGTGAATCCTGCGGCGAATCTCCAGAAGTATCTGAATATGGGGAACAGCACTGTCTTTTTTTCTGCTACGCTTCTTCCGATACAATACTACAAAAAGCTGTTGAGTACAGAGCCGGATGATTATGCGATTTATGCGGAATCAACATTTGACTGCAAGAAGAGACTGCTGGTGTGCGGTACAGATGTCAGCACCCGCTATAAGCTTCGCTCAGAAAGTATGTATGAAAAATATGCCAGATATATCCTGAAAACAGTCCGCGCTAAGACGGGAAATTATATGGCTTTCTGTCCGTCATATCGATTTATGGAAGAGGTTTACCGCGCATTCGAAGACATGTTTATCGAAAGCGGAGAAGAAAATATCGAGTGTATTTTGCAGACGCAGTATATGAATGAAGAAGCGAGAGAGATTTTTCTCGAAACGTTCGAAGAGAGTCGAAGCGGAAGTCTCGTGGGATTTTGTGTAATGGGTGGTATTTTTTCTGAGGGAATAGATCTCTCCGAGGAGAAACTGATTGGTGCGTTTATTATTGGAACCGGTCTTCCTCAGGTCTGCCCTGAAAGAGAGATTCTGAAACAGTATTTTGATAAAAATAAGACGGATGGATTTGACTATGCGTATTTATATCCGGGCATGAATAAAGTACTTCAGGCAGCGGGAAGAGTTATAAGAACCGAGGAAGACAAAGGGGTTATCATACTTCTTGATCAAAGATTTCAGGAGAGAAGGTGCAGGGAAACGTTCCCACGTGAATGGAATGATTGTCGGTTTTGCAGGATCGACGAAATTGAAAATGAAGTAAAGGCATTCTGGAATGACCAGAATGCCTGACAAGTCTGATTGAATCTGAATTGTTAAAGATAATCTAAAAAGGCCCTTGCTGCCGGTGAAACAGGTACATGTTCATTATATGCTGCCACTAACTGGCGGCGAGGAAGAGTTTCTTCAGTCTCTACAATAAAAAGGTCATTGGACTGACGGGGCAGACAATAATCGGGAACAAAAGCAATTCCAAGACCGATACTTGCAAGATCGATCAGAAGATCGTTGCTGCTGAGTTCGATTTCCGGAACCAGGTCCAACTGATATTTCTGGAAAAGAGAATGCAGAAATTCGCTTGTGGTGCTCTTCTTATCCAGCATGATGATTGGGTAGTCCAGAAGCTGTTTGAGAGAAAGGGGATGTCCTTTCAATTCATGGAATGCATGATTGGCGATGAAAACATCCTGAAAATCCTTGATTTTCTTGATTGAAACAAAATTTCCCAGATAAGCATTCGGGTAGTTGGCAATGATTAGATCTACTTGACCGGTTTCCAATAATTCGGTACACTTAATAGAAGTAGCATTGGTCACTTTTATGTGCGCATTGGGAAACTCTTTGTGGAAGCGTTCCAGGTAAGGAACAAGAAAATAACGGCATATAGTGTCGCTTGCGCCAATGCGGATCTGTCCGCCTGTAGATGCAGATTCCAGAATCTGGGCTTCGCCCCTTTTGATCAGATGAATCGCCGGTTCAATGTGGCGAAGTAGAATTTCACCTTCGGGGGTCAATTGAACCTTCTTGGTACTTCGGATGAAAAGTGTCTGGTTAAGCTTTTTTTCCAGAGCTTTGATTGACTGGCTGACGGCTGACTGGGAAATAAAAAGCTGCTTCGATGCTTCTGAAAAACTCAGAGTATCTGCGACATAATAAAATACTTTATATAATTCGTAATTAATGTCCAATATTAGTCCTCCTTATAAAACTAATTAGTATTATAAGTGATGTTGAAGAAAAATACAAGAGATAATGGAAGAAAGGCGGAAGCGCAAAAAAGATGGCGAATATAAAACAAAATGAAAAAATTACCATGACGGCAGGACTACAAGGTTTTTTGGGGGCTTTGACAGCAATCAGTCTGATTTTTATTCTTTTGATTACCAGTTTTGAAATCGGTGCCTATAGTGATTTCGGTTTTTATGAAAAAGAATATGAGAAATATAAAGTGGCAGACCAGCTCTATATGGAGATGGATGATATTATGGAAGTTACAAAATATATGATGTCTTATCTGAAGGGAAATGAAGAGACTTTGAGCATTGAGACGACAGTTGAAGGTAACAGGCAGGATTTCTTTAACGAACAGGACCGGCTTCACATGGAGGATGTGCAGGGCTTGTTCTTGGGAGGAATCTTTCTTCGAAGAGTTGCGGTCTTCTTACTTATATTTGCGGTCATGGGGATTATTCTTATGAAAGGTGACTGTAAAAAGATACTTCCGCGGATGTATGAGAGGGTACTGGCGGCGTTTATAGTTGTAATTGTGGTGCTTGGACTTTTGATCTCAAAGAATTTCACGAAATGTTTTATGATTTTTCATGAACTGTTTTTTGATAATGATCTTTGGATTTTTGATCCGGAAACGGATTATATGATCCGGATGCTTCCGGAGGGCTTTTTCTTTGATATGGTTATCCGGATTGGACTTATTTTTGTGGGATTACTTCTGATTACTCTGATAATCGCTGTCATTGTGCAAAAGACAGATAAAAAGATTAGTAATACTTATAAAACAGTTTAGATATATTTACTGTACTTATAAAAGGGAATGTGGTAATATATTATTATGTAGTATCTTATGCTGTTTTTGCAGCTTAAAATAATAATAACTAATGGAGGAAATTATGAACAGTGTAAAACGAGTGTATGTGGAGAAAAAGCCGGAATTTGCAGTTCAGGCGAAAGAACTTAAGCATGAAGTAAAGAGTTATCTCGGAATCAAATCTGTGACGAATTTAAGAGTCTTGATTCGTTATGATGTGGAGAACCTTGCCGATGCTACATTTGACAGAGCATGTAATGGCGTTTTTGCTGAACCGCCGGTAGATGTTCTTTATCATGAAGAATTTCCGCATGGAGAAAGAGACAGAATTTTTTCAGTAGAATTCCTTCCAGGACAGTTCGACCAGAGGGCAGATTCAGCAGTACAGTGCGTACAGTTTATCAAAGAAGATGAACTCCCGGTTATTAAAACTGCGACAACTTATGTGATTGAAGGCGAAATCAGTGAGGCAGAATTTGAAGCAATCAAGGCGCATTGCATTAATCCGGTAGATTCAAGAGAGACAAGTCTTGATAAACCGGAGACTCTGGTGACAAAGTTCGATGAACCGGAAGACGTTAAGATTTTTGACGGATTTAAGGACATGCCGGAAGATGAACTAAAAGCACTTTATGATTCGCTTGGACTTGCTATGACGTTTAAAGATTTTCTTCATATTCAGAATTATTTCAGAGGTGAAGAAAAACGTGATCCGTCCATGACGGAAATCCGGGTTCTGGATACTTACTGGTCAGATCATTGCCGTCATACAACATTCTCAACAGAACTTACAGATGTAAGCTTTGGCGAAGGAGATTACCTGACACCGATCGAGGATGCATATAAAGAATATTTACAGACCCATAGTGAGATTTTCAAAGGAAGAGAAGACAAATTTGTCTGCCTTATGGATCTTGCACTGATGGCTATGAGAAAACTGAAAAAAGAGGGAAAACTTCAAGATCAGGAAGAATCTGATGAAATCAATGCCTGCAGTATTGTAGTTCCGGTTGAAGTAGACGGTGTGGAAGAAGAATGGCTTGTGAACTTCAAGAATGAGACACATAACCATCCGACTGAAATTGAACCGTTTGGTGGTGCGGCTACCTGCCTCGGCGGAGCAATCCGTGATCCGCTGTCAGGACGTACGTATGTATATCAGGCTATGCGTGTGACAGGAGCGGCGGATCCTACAGTTTCTGTGAAAGAGACGATCAAAGGAAAGCTTCCGCAGAAAAAACTTGTCCGCAGTGCAGCACATGGATATAGTTCTTACGGTAACCAGATTGGTCTTGCAACCGGTCTTGTAAAAGAAAT
>JAXFTO010000140.1:0-5416 GCA_034176745.1 Bariatricus sp.
CTTATTTCAGTAGATTTGTAAGATATATTTGCCCGAAAGCCAGAAGTGTGTTACACTGTTCTAGTGCACGGACACGCTTTGATTCGACAGACGGAAAGGCAGTAAAAACATGGGAATTCCGGTAAAATTGCAGGTGTTTGAGGGCCCGCTGGATCTTCTTCTGCATTTGATTGATAAAAACAAAATAGATATTTACGATATTCCGATCGTGGAGATCACCAACCAGTACATGGAATACATCCGTGAGATGGAACGGGAAGATCTGAACATCATGAGCGAATTCCTGTTGATGGCAGCAACGCTTCTGGATATTAAGTGCCGTATGCTTCTGCCGAAGGAAGTCAACGAGGAAGGTGAAGAAGAGGACCCGAGACAGGAACTGGTGGAACAGCTCCTTCAATATAAGATGTACAAATATATGTCTTATGAGCTTCGGGACCGCCAGATAGACGGAGAGAAGATCTATTACAAGGAAGAGACACTTCCGGATGTGGTCAAGAGTTATGTCGAGCCGGTGAATCTGGATGAGCTTCTCGGGGATCTTACCCTTTCGAAGCTGAATGACATTTTCCAGGAAGTGTTAAAACGGCAGACGGAGAAGACGGATCCGATCCGAAGTAAATTCGGAAAGATTGAGAAGGAAGAAGTGACGTTGCCGGAGAAACTGAATTATGTGGAAGAGTATGCAAAAGTACACCGCAGCTTCAGCTTTCGGGATCTCCTCACGAGACAGGCATCCAAAGTCCAGGTGATCGTCACTTTTCTTGCGATATTGGAACTGATGAAGGTCGGAAAGATTACGATTTTTCAGGAACATACTTTTGATGATATATTGATTACCTCGAACGAGCATGAAGGGGAACGGAATGAAAATTAAAGAGTTGCAAGGTATCATAGAGGCGATCCTTTTCGCCATGGGTGATTCTGTCGAGGTCGGCAAGATCGCGGAGGCAATCGAACAGGATGTGCCGACTACAAAAAAGATTATACACAATATGATGGATCAATATGAGAAAGAGGGAAGGGGAATCCATATCATTGAACTGGAGGATTCCTTTCAGCTTGCCACGAAGCCGGAAATGTATGAGTATCTGATCCGGATCGCCAGGCAGCCAAAGCGCTATGTTCTCACCGATGTCATGTTAGAGACGCTTTCGATCATTGCTTATAAACAGCCGGTTACAAGGCTGGAAATCGAGAAGATCCGTGGCGTGAAGTCGGATCATGCAGTGAATAAACTGATTGAGTACAATCTTGTCTGTGAGGTTGGAAGGCTCGACGCACCGGGACGCCCACTGTTATTCGGAACCACAGAAGAATTTCTTCGAAGATTCAGCGTCACGTCGCTGGACGAGCTGCCGGGAATCGATGCTGAGAAGATGGAGACATTCAAAGAAGAGGCCGAAGATGAGGTTCAGCTCAAGCTGGATATATAAAAGAATCAGAAAGCTGCAGAAATTGTAGGAAGAAGGTTTACTCCTGAATACGATTTCTGCAGCTTTTTTAGCTGCCTTCCATACACCAAAATGGTTCGATGGAGCATGCCTGAGTTTTAGAAAACAATGTTTTTGCAGAGAAAATTGGCAGAAAGAAGATGCATGGAGAAATGTGCCCGCTCATACGATAGGATAGAGGAAAAGAATCCCATGAAAGGGGATATGCTATGAAGTGAATAAGGAGAGATGTGCAATGAATAGAATCCGGAATCTCATTTCGGCCATCTGCATTTTCATAACAACCATCAATCTGATCGTGACGCCGCAGCTTGCCGGGACCGAAGAAATACTCCATGCGCTGGCTTCTGACAAGGTGTGGCAGGAAATCAACCAGGGATCTCAGGAAACGGCACAAGAAGAGAATGCAGCAGCTCCTCTGCCGGAAGAACTTCGGGATCTGCATGCGCTTTCCGCAGTGCTGATGGATGCAGATAGCCGGCGCGTTCTGATCTCGAAGGACGGGGAAACCATGCGGCCGATGGCAAGTACGACAAAAATCATGACTTGCATTCTGGCTTTGGAAGCGATGAATGCAGAGAGAGGAAGTGCCCGGGAAATTGTGACCGTATCGAAAAATGCAGCTTCCCAGCCCAAGGTCCATCTGCAGGTGGAAGAAGGAGAACAGTATTATCTTGAAGATCTCTTGTATTCCCTGATGCTAGAATCACACAACGACAGTGCAGTGGCCATCGCCGAGCATGTCGCGGGAAGTGTGGAACATTTTGCCGGGAAAATGAATGAAAAGGCAAAAGAAATAGGCTGTACAAATGCGCATTTTGTGACGCCAAACGGACTTGATGCAGAGGATGAAGGAGGTGAGCACAGCATTTCCGCTGCCGACCTTGCAAGAATTATGAGCTATTGCATTACCGGATCACCAAAAAAAGAAGAATTTCTGAAAATCACGCAGCAGAGAGAATATTCATTTTCCAATGTTGAGGGCACTAGAACGTTCAGCTGTCATAACCATAATCTTTTCCTTGATATGATGGAGGGCGCGCTTTCCGGAAAGACCGGATTTACCGGAAAAGCCGGTTACTGTTATGTAGGTGCATTGGAAAATGGCGGGCGTACCTTCGTTGTGGCGCTCCTTGGAAGCGGATGGCCGAACAATAAAAACTATAAATGGGCGGATACGAAAACGCTTATGAATTACGGACTGGAACATTATAAGTACAGAAATGTTTTTGAAATGCCGCAGTTATCTGAGGTCAGGATCGAAAATGGAATTCCGCTGGATCAGAATCTTTATTCAGAGGCAGCAGTGATGCCGGTGCTTGGAACGAAAGAAGAGGAAGAAGATACCGAAAGCGGTTTGAATATTGATTCGTCCGCAGGGGAACTGAATGTTCTGCTCTCCGAAGAGGAAGAAGTGGAAATGAAGGCAGAGCAGGAGAACACCCTGAAAGCTCCGGTGACAAAAGGAGACAGGGCGGGAAGTGTCGTCTATACTCTGAACGGAGAAGTGATAAAGGAATACCCGTTACTGATCAATGAGACAATTGACAAGAAAAATTACACCTGGGTATTTGGAAAAATTCTGCTGAAATACATAATGATAAAATAAATCAATAATATTGCTTAAATTTGTCGCTAGACTTTATATGATATATGTGTTAGGATATGTGAGTACAACAAAATAGAACAAGAATATTGACGGATATTTATGAATTTTGCGTAGTGTATAAAAAATTCATGCATCTATACAGAGCAATATTAAAAGCACTGCGAAAACTTATTTGAAATAAACTCAATATCCTGAGTAGTATAGAAGGAGAGATAGCAATGAAGAATTTTGAGAAGTACGAAAGACAATATTTTATGCCGCCGGAAGTCACCTACGACTGGGTGAAGAAGGAATATATCGACAAACCGCCGATCTGGTGCAGCGTAGACCTTCGAGACGGAAATCAGGCACTGATCGAACCGATGAGCCTTGAAGAGAAGCTGGAATTCTTCCAGTTACTGGTGAAAGTAGGATTCAAAGAAATCGAAGTCGGTTTCCCGGCAGCATCTGAGACAGAGTACCAGTTCATGCGTACCCTGATCGAGAAGAATATGATCCCGGACGATGTGACCGTACAGGTTCTGACTCAGGCGCGTGAGCACATCATCAAGAAGACATTTGAAGCAGTAAAGGGTGCTCCGCACGCAGTCATTCATTTGTATAATTCCACTTCAGTTGCTCAAAGAGAGCAGGTGTTCAGAAAGAGCAAAGAAGAGGTGAAGAAGATCGCGATCGACGGTGCAGTGCTCCTTAAGACTCTGGCAGACGAGACAGAAGGAAACTTCACGTTCCAGTACAGCCCGGAAAGCTTCCCGGGAACAGAAGTAGATTACGCCGTAGAAGTCTGCAACGCCGTTCTGGATGTATGGCAGCCTACACCGGAGAAGAAAGTGATCATCAATATTCCGACAACTGTAGAGAACGCAATGCCGCATGTATTTGCCAGCCAGGTAGAATATGTGGACAAGCATCTTGGCCATCGTGACGGCGTGATCCTTTGTCTGCATCCGCACAACGACCGCGGATGCGGAGTTGCGACCGCAGAGCTCGGCGTACTTGCAGGGGCAGAACGTATCGAAGGAACCTTATTTGGAAACGGAGAACGCACCGGTAATGTAGACATCATCACACTTGGTATGAACATGTTCTCACACGGAGTAGATCCGGGACTTGATTTCTCTAACATGATGGAAATCCGTGAAACCTACGAAAGACTGACAAGAATGCACGTTTACGAGCGCCAGCCGTACGCAGGCGATCTGGTATTTACCGCATTCTCCGGATCTCATCAGGATGCGATCGCCAAAGGAATGGCATGGAGAGAAGAAAAAGAATGCAAATACTGGACCGTTCCTTATCTGCCGATCGATCCGAAAGATGTGGGACGTACCTACGACAAAGATGTAATCCGCATCAACAGCCAGTCAGGCAAGGGCGGAGTCAACTACATTTTGAAACAGAACTTCGGAATCAATCTGCCGAAGGAAATGAAAGAAGAAGTAGGATATCTTGTAAAAGACGTATCAGACAAGGCACACAAGGAACTTACTCCGGACTGGGTATACCATATTTTTGAAGACAATTATGTCAACTATAAAGGTGTTTTCACCATTGATGAGTGCCACTTCAAACAGGAAGACGGAATTCTTGCCACAGCAACCATTTCCCATGCAAACGGAAAGCGCAATGTGACAGCATCCGGAAACGGACGTCTTGACGCAGTGAGCAACGCGATCAAGCAGTACTTTAATATCAGCTACGAACTGTCATACTACGAAGAGCATTCTCTGACAAAAGGTTCTTCCTCAAAGGCATGTGCATATGTGGGAATCATCTGTAATGGAAAGACATACTGGGGAGTCGGAATCGAGGCGGATATCATCCACGCATCCATCGACGCACTCACTGTAGCGGTCAATAAGATCGATGAGATTAAAAATGCCGATGAGTGCAAAGACGAACGCCTGCTGGAAATCATGAACTACATCCAGGCAAATTATCTGGATGTAACACTGGACGATCTTTCTGAGAAGTTCTTCCTCTCAAAACCGTACCTTTCCAAGTACATCAAAGAAAAGTCAGGTATGACATTCGGAGATATCGTGAAGAAAGTACGTATGAAAAAAGCGAGAGCGATGCTCAAAAGCAGCAGTATGACCGTGGAAAATATCGCACTTTCCGTTGGATATCAGAATGTAGAGCATTTCAACCGGCTGTTCAAAAAGGCTTATAACATGACACCGGTTCAGTTCAGAAATCAGAAATAGTAAATATGTAACTGTTCAGAGCCAAGCAGATTTGTCAAAAAAGGGCGATGAATGCTTGCATTCGTGAGCACTTTTTTGTACAAATCTATTTGGCGGATACGCCACACTGAGGAAACACGAAGTGTTTTCGAGGTTGGCTCTGAACA
>JAXFTO010000141.1:0-24812 GCA_034176745.1 Bariatricus sp.
AACTTCCTTCGAAAGCTGTGTCTTCAGACTCCGGACCACATCCGTCAGGTTCTTCGATGGAGGGAGGGATACCAGCAGGTGGATGTGGTCTCGGTCAGTCTCCCCTTCGATCAGTTCCCCGCCATACCCCATGTGGAAGTCGTCACATGTCTACAAAGGGTGAATTCGTAGAAATCCTTGAATTTACGCACTTTTCGAGGGTTTTTAAGTTCAATCGAACTCCCGAAATTGGCAAGAAAAAAGAGATTTTTAATGAAATAAAAGTCTCGGTAGTTATGGAACTGGTATGAGTGGACACAAAAATCTATAGTTCATAATTCAGTAAATTATTATCAACAATTCAATATTAAAACAAAGCGATAGACCGCTTGTTTTCTACATTTTTTGTGGAGAGCAGGTGGTCTTTTTACGTGGAGTAAACTGCCAACTCTCCGATGATACCTCTGAAAAAGTTATGAGGAGGAAGAAGATGGAGAAAACAAATGAAATGTGTTCCTTTGGGAATGACGAGTATGGTTTACAAACGGGAACCGTCAAAATCAGTGAATTGCACGAATTTAAAGGACATCCATTTAAGGTGGAAAACGATATTCAGTTATTTGAATTGATGCGAAGCATTGAAGATAAAGGAGTGTTAGTTCCTCTGATTGTACGAAGTAATCCGTATGGCGAGGGATATGAAATCATTGCCGGACACAGAAGAAAAGCAGCGTGTGCGTGGGCAGGGATTGAGGAAGTGCCTGTAATCATTCGGGAATTGGATGATGCAGATGCAGTAATTGCTATGATTGATAGTAATTTACAGCGAGAGCATATCAAACCAAGTGAAAAAGCATTTGCCTATAAGATGAAACTGGAGGCGATGAAATCACAGGGAAAACGAAATGATCTGTTTGTGTCCCAAGTTGGGACAAAGTTAGAAAAGGAGCAAACGAAAGAGGGAAAGACAATTCTTCGAGCAGATGAAAGACTTGCAAAGGAAGTCGGGGAAAGCAGAAATCAGATTGCAAGATATATCCGTCTTACCAATCTGATTCCGAAGATTTTGGATATGGTGGATGAGGGCAGGATTGCATTTACCATAGGGGTTGAGATTTCTTATCTGACAGAGGATGAACAGTATGAACTTCATGCAGTGATGGATTTGGAGCAATGTACACCGTCCTTGTCACAGGCGAACCGATTGAAACGAATGAGCCAATCGGGGAATTTGGACATGGATGAAATGTATCGGATTTTAGAGCAGGAGAAACCAAATCAGAGAGAGCAGATAAAGATTCGTGCGGATACACTGGCAGAATATTTTCCAAAGGATTTCACACCAAGACAGAAAGTGGAATTGATTGAATCGCTGGTAAAAGAATGGCACGAAAAACAGATGGTACAAACAAAACCATCGGTGCAACAGAAATTAAAGAAAACAGGACGAGAACGATAGGAGGAATGGATGATGAAGAAAGAATTATCCTTATTTGAACAAATGGGTGGAACTTATACAGAAATAGACGGGATTTTTTATCCCAATCTGGTATTGAAGCCGGAAAAGAATGTTTTTGTAGGAAAGTATGGAACTATCTGGATGAGCTATTTGGAGGAAAACTATCCAATGCGATATGTAGAACTGCATTCCGCTGGGAAATTAAGACAAAAGGCAGCAGAAGTGAATGAGGAAGCTATGAATGGCCTGGACACAATGGTACAGGCATATTTGAAGAAGCATAAGCCAAAGAATCCAGAATCCACAATGGAGATGTGGCGGTTAAGAGAACAGGCGAGAGCCATAGCAGAAGAATTTATTTTAGAAGACATTGTTTGTAGATTTCATTAAGGAGGAGATGCGATATGACAGAAAAAATTAGAGATTACAGTGTAAATGGTGCAATGATCATTGGTGTAGATAATGGTTATGGGAATATGAAAACAGCCAGAAGATGTTTTAAAACAGCGTTAGTGAAGTATGATTCCGAACCAGTTTTGAGTAGAGATTATCTGGAGTATGAAGGGAAATTCTATGTGATCGGTGAGGGACACAAAGGCTTTGTAGCTGATAAACAATCGGATGAAGATAATTATATTCTGACATTGGCTGCGGTGGCAAAGGAACTGGAAGCGAGAGGTTATAAGCAGGCAGTCAATACAGCAAGAGTGCATCTTGCTGTCGGACTTCCACTGAAATGGGTGCAGACACAGCGAGAAACCTTTCGCCAGTATCTAATGAGAAATCGTATGGTGGAAGTCAGATACAAAGGCAGATTATATCGTTTGGAATTTGTGGGCTGTACGGTCATGCCACAGTGTTATTCTGCGGTGGCAGAAAACTTAAAAGATTTTAAGGGCATTACCCTTCTTGCAGATATTGGCAATGGAACAATGAATCTGATGTATCTGAATAATGGCAGACCAATGGAGAGCAAGTCTTGGACAGAGAAACTTGGGGTATTCCAGTGCTATCAGAAGATTCATAATCTGGTGCAGGATAATACAGGGGAATGCCTGATGGCAGAGGTGATTGAATCTTTTCTTCGCACTGGAGAAACTGATCTGCCAGAAAAATATGCGGGGCTTATGAAACAGGCAACCACAGCATATACGGAAAAAATCATGCAGAAACTGAAAGACCATGAGTTTAATGCAGAACTAATGCGAGTGTACTTTATGGGCGGTGGTGCAAGGCTTGTAGAACAGTTCGGGAAATACAATCCAGAGCGTACTATTTTCAATCACGATATTCGGGCAAATGCAAAAGGATATGAGTATTACTGTTATATGTTGCTCCGTCATCAGAATCAGAGAAAGTAGGTGGGATAGATGGAAAAGAAAAATCATAACATCCGCTTCAATTTGGAAAATGAAGAAGCAAGAAAGGCTTGGGAACATCTTCATTCCAAAGAGGTAGAAGCAGATTTTAAATCCCTGAATGCATTTGTGCTCACTGCAATCAATGACTATTACGAACGACATTTGATGATAAAGGCAGATTTTTATTTTGAGACAAGAGAAAAAGAAGATGCCTTTGCAGAACGAATGGTGCAGATGGTAGAGCAGAAGGTACTTGCGAATCTTCCATCACTTGCTGGGATGTATCAGATGCAACAGAGTATGCTGATGGCAGGGCTGATGGGAACTGGGCAGGGAGTAGGAAATATTTACTCACAACCGATGAATACAGTTTCTACAGCACCTGTCAAAGCAGAGCAACCATCCACAAAAAGTGATAGCAGCGAACCCGAAGAGAATGAATTTCTGGATTATTCCTTCGGTGTGTAGTGGCTACACTTTTAGGTGGAAGGGCAGCGAAAAAGACGGAAAATCCCAGACCACCTTTGTGAATGGTCTGGGATTCTTACGTTGGGGGTTCTTAGGGGGCGAAGCCCCATAAGCAGGTAGAACCGATGGTGCAGACAATGAGGAGAAGAAAAAGGAAGTGTCACGAGAGTGGCAGTTCCATTTTTTTTGACGATTTGGCAAGCCAGAGGTACTACCTGCCTATATCATCCCCAACACATCGGGAACATTCGATACTTTTATTCAGCCGGGAAACGATGTGGGAAATATGTTTTGAGCGTGGAACGAAAAACATAATTCGTCTGTCTGGAGAGAATTTCTCGACAGACAGATATAAAGGGGGATGATGTGCAGTGCTTGCGGAGGACGGCTCTGATAGGAAGATGGAACATCTTCCCAAATGGCTACAGAGAAATAGCAGAAAGAATGCGAATGGATGCAGATTGGAACGGAAGGGATAAGAAGTGGTTCCAGATAAGTTGCTGAATAAAGCACTTTTGCATTATGGCAGTATGAAGCTGCAACCCGATAGGAAATATCTGTATCAGTTCCATTTATGGCATAGCCATTTGTAATCAAAGATGTAGCCAAGATAATACAACTGAATAAAACAGAAAAAGAGGAAGTCATAAAGTTCTAAATCAGGATTGTGTGGCTTTTTTTATTTATTGGAGGAGATGAATTTTATGGGGTTTCGAGCCAAAGATGAAATTATTTATTCCCGTGTGTATGGGAAAACGAAGAGGGAATTTGACCGACAAATGGCGGATAGTGGATATAAAAATTCTTCTGATTTTATGGAATATCTTCTGCGTGTCAACAAGGGAAAACAGATAGACGGAGTGACATTAAAAGACTTTACAGATGTGATGAAAGAGGTGGCTCATGAACTGAAAAAGCAAGGAGTAAACATCAACCAGATGGCAAGATACATCAATTTATATCCAGACCTTGCCACAGCAACATCCTTTCGTTTTTATGAACGGGCATACAAGAATCTGGAAGATAAGGTATTAGAATTATTGGAGAGGATGGCATAATGGCAGAGGTATTTGGAAATGTAAATGTGAAATATAACCCTTGCAAATCCATTGCACAGTTAAAGAGTGCTGCGGATTATATCTTGGGAAAACGGAAAGAACAGATAGCAGAGGGGATTGAGAAAACCAGACCGGAGCTTTACAACGCATTTGGATGTAATCGGGATAATTTTGCAAACAGCCTGATTATGACAAGAAAAATGCATCAGAAAAAGTATTCCAGATACAAGCAGAAAGAGATACTGGCACAGAAGTTGTCCATTTCCTTTCATCCTGATGATAATGACAAACTGACTTATGAAGAAGCGTATAAAATGGCAGAACAGTTTGCACAGGAATTTTTCTGGAGTAAAGGATATGAGGTGCTGTTTGCTGTTCATACAGACACAGACCACATCCACGCACATTTTCTTGTAAGTAACTGCAATCAGAAGGATGGCACATCTTTCCGCAGAGGTCCAAAGGAACTGGTGGAAATGTCAAAGTATTTGGGAGAGCAATGCCAGGAAAGAGGGCTTGTCAATTCCATTCGTGATTCTTATTACAGCAAAGAGAAAGACAGGGAAGAAATCACGTTTGCAGAACATCAGATGAAGAAGCGAGGGAAATTGTCATTTAAGGATGAAATCAAAACTTATATCCGCCTTGCAATGAATGACAACCAAACAAAGAACGTACAGGACGTTGTTGATATGCTCAAAGATGTTTATGGAATGGATATTCGATGGAAAGGAAAGACCATCAGCTATGCCTTACCATACGATTTAAACAAAGGTGGCAAGACAAAAGCTGTGCGTGGCAGTAAGCTGGGAAAACGCTTTACTATAGAGGGGATGGAACAGTATCTACAGGAAAAGGAACGCAAGCATTTGGAGTATAAGAGAACAGACTGGGAAATCGAAGAATCAAAGCTACAAGTAGATGATTATTTTGATTGGGAAGAACAGCCTACAGAGGATAAATCTGTTTATCAAGGGTTTGATGAATTTCTGGAAAAAGAGAATATTCCAGAGAATGATACTGATGTGTTTTATGGCGGTGCGTTTCAGGAGTTTCATAAACAGTGGCAGGGAATTGAGGAAGACTCAAAGGTGGAAGAACCGGTTGATTACACGAAGTTCTCTATGAAAGAACGTGCAGAGCTTCTTCCACCACCTACGGATAACACGATGGAGGAATTTGAACAGTATAAAGTCCGTATGGGTTACAATCAGGAAAAATTGAAATCTGTCCGATACCGAATGAGTGTGTACGATGATTTCTTAAAGGAATATGATTATCGTAAGAAAATCAAAGGTATGGACAGAATGCAACCAAAACCTGCGAAGAAGAAACAAAGAGATTACAGTAGATAACCAATATTTACCAGCCGAGCAATGAAGTCATATTTTATATGATTTTGTTGTTTGGCTTTTTTTGTCAAAAAAAACTTGGTGCAAGAAGGATATGGAGGGAACAGATGAAAAGTGAAAACAATATTTATGGATATGTGAGGGTATCCAGTATAGATCAAAATGAAGATAGACAAATGGTAGCACTTTCCGAAGCAGGGGTATCGGAAAAGAATATTTTTATAGATAAGCTGTCTGGCAAAAGTTTTGATAGACCACAGTATAAGAAACTGGTGGAACAGTTAAAGGCTGGGGACTTGCTTTATATCCTCAGTATTGACCGATTGGGAAGAAATTATGAGGAAATCCAGAAGCAGTGGCGTATCATCACAAAAGAAAAAGGAGCTGATATTTGTGTATTAGATATGCCACTTCTTGATACAAGACAGGGAAAAGATTTGATGGGTACTTTCATTGCAGATCTTGTACTACAAATTCTGTCTTTCGTAGCACAAAGTGAGCGTGAGAATATCCGTAAACGACAGGAACAGGGAATTGCGGCTGCAAAAGCAAGAGGTGTCCGTTTTGGCAGACCTGAAAAGCCTGTGCCAGATAATTTCGGGAAGATTGTATCCGATTGGGAAAAGAAAAAGGTTTCTTTTGAAAAAACACTGGAATTATGTGATATGAGCGAAGCGACTTTTTATAGAAAATTACGTGAATACAGGCTTACGAAAAGTGGGTAGAAAGTAAAAGTGGCTGTCAAAAAGTGTACCTTTTGATTTAAGTGCATACACTAGATATCTTCTATTTGTAATCCATAAAAGTAATTACAAATCATATCTTGTTGAAAAAATGGCGGCAAATACTTGTTTTACTCAAATATGAGAGTATAATTATAAAATAAGTAACGACTATCGAAAGGTACACTTTTTGATTTAAGTATTCTTGTTCTAAGCTCAATGCTCGACTATGTAATTGGATGCACAGATGTAAACAATTAAAAGAAAGAAGAGAAAAATAGTGAAAATACGAAAACATTTGAAAAGAGTTATAGCAGGAGTTATGTGTGTTTGTTTGATTTCTCAGCCGCATGGAATGAGCGTATATGCTTCGTCCATAGAACAGCAGACGGAAAGTTCTCAGATTCTTGAATCTCAAACAGAGGAAGAACTTCAAACACCTGATTCTCAAATAGATTTGGAGTCGGAAAATGAAAGTGAGATTGGAGATGGAGAGGATTCTGCTTCCAATACGACAGAGAACATTTCACAATATCTGAAAGATGATAGAATTTGTATTTATAATTATGAACAACTTTTAAAAATCGGAAGTGGAGAAATTGTATATACAGGTGATATAAATGGGAATGTAGGGACAGGCGATGCTGTTCAAATCGATGGAGAAGTATTGACTTATGGCGTAGATAAGAATTATTACTTCATGAATGATTTGCAAGTTGATGCTGCTAAACCATGGACCTTTCCAGAGACTCTGACAGGAACAATTAGTTCCGGAGAAAATAGAACAGATACAACTGTTTACGACAAAAAAACGGATACCATTTATATTTACAACCGATATCAGTTGGCATTGATAAATTCTGAAACTGCTGAGGAAGAAGTGGTAATGTCTGATGATGCTGTGCCAGAGCGAGTTGGTATGGGAAATGTCATACTTTTGGATGATGGAAGTAAGTTGACATATGGTAAGAGTCATAATTATGTGATTGCTTCTAATTTCACTACAGATGCACCGGAACTTTTAGCTTCGACAATGGCTATGAATCCGTCAGATAAATATCCTTCCAATTATGAAGGACGTGACTATTTTGGACAGGTTGTGAAAGAAATTGAAGGAAAACAATATATACTTATAGGAAATGACAAGCAGTTAAGGGCAATTGGAACAGACGAGAAAGTGACGGAACCGATTTGGCAAGTGTATTGGGAAAAACAATCTGGGAAATGGGTAATTATTGATGATGATTCTGAACACCCTACTAAATTGTATTATCCTGGCGATGCAGATCTTATTAAATTTGATGATACATATGATTGGTCTGCAACAAAATTGTATGCAGAAGATGAGGGAGATCATAAACTGGGGGACGATGAGTATTTAGATGGCTTGGGTGGAATAGGCTCAACAAAGTGCTATAGCTATTACAGCAGTACACTGGATTCTGGTGTTAACAGCATTCTTACTTATGCGGAAAAGGTTGATAAGAATGTAAATATAGGTGGAACACAGCTGACATACAGTACAGATGCAAATTATATCATTTTTCGTGATATTTATCTGACAGATACAGGAACAGCAGATGGCACGACCATAGCATGGAATCCAATCGAAGGGTTTACTGGAGTTATGGAAGGAAGGTTGGGTATGGTAGCAGGAAGCAATGCTACGATACATAATGTTCTGATTAACCAAACAGAAGCAATTAATCAAAGTTCATATAATCAAGATACATCTTATGCTGAATATGGTGTTGGCTTTTTCAGAGATTTAGCAACACCGTATAACAGTACACTTGGGTTCCAAGAAAATCCTATTAGGGTTTCAAACTTGACATTAAATAATGTATCTGTGAAAAATTCCACACAGGAAATTAAGCAGGACTTCAGTTTGATAGCAGCATTATTGACTCCTGTGTTGGCACTGCTTGGTTTAGGAAGTGGAGTTGAAAAAGATCCAAAATCGTTAGCGACAGGTTCACTTGCCGGAGTGGTAAAAGGTAATGTAAAAATTGAAAACTGTAAAGTGACAGGACTTGCAGATGTAGAAAATGCAAATGACTGGACGGGCGGACTTATTGGCTATGCATCAGGAATTACAAAGTATGAAGCCTTGACAGGTGCACTATCAAGTATAGTTGATGCATTATCGACTTTATTAAATATTATCCCTGTGCTGGGCTTGGGAGATTTAGTAACTGTCTTGCTCAATGGTGGCGTACTGAATGTAGGAAATTTGATACCTGTGGGTTATACAAATGCTGTACTGACAGGATGTACTGTCGAATATCAATCTGGTGCTGGTGTGTCCGGACAGAAATATTCTGGTGGTCTTATAGGAGAAACAAAAGGAGTTGTTCTTACTGATTGTGCGGTAACAACAGCAGGAAAAAATCAAGTCTCAGGTACAGATTATGCAGGAGGATTTATCGGAAAGGCATCAAATCAAGTAATATCCGGATTATTGCAGAATTTGGGTGTTGATGTATTAGGAAATTTTCCGGTGAACACGGCTGTATTTCATTCAAAAATTGATGGAGCAGGTGTCATAAATGTCAGTGCATCTTCAACCGCAGATGAAAGTGGATATGCTGGTGGCTTTATAGGAAGTATGAGCAATAGTTACGCAGTAGATTGTAAGGTTACAAGCCTCGGTAATGTTTCAGGACATGAATATGTAGGTGGCTTTACAGGAAAAGCTGACATGGGAAATCTTGCTGATATAAACGAAAATGAAGGTTTACTGGGATTAGTTAAAAACTTATTAGGTACTATTTTAACTGGTGATAGTAACATGCAGCTGTTAAATCTGGTGGGACTACGGCCATCGGTTATTGCCGGAAGTAGCATATCGGGGGATGAAATCAACATAACGGCATCTGGAAAATACGCAGGAGGATTTGTAGCGTATGCGGGTGCAGTACAAATTTCAAACACTAATGAGCTGAACGATTCGACTAAATCGACATCAAGTGAGGTAGCAAGAGTACTTCAAAAAAATGCTTTGAATTATATTTTTGACGATAGTACGAACAGTATAGATGCTGTATCATCGATCAAAGTGACAAGTACAACCGAGTCTGGTGGTGTGCTTGGTAGTGCAAAGATGACAAGTGTTGGAGACGTTCTTGGCGGAGCCGTAAAAGTGGCAGATTATATGCGTTTTGAACTAAAAGATATGTCAGTAAATGGTGGAACGACAGGATTATCTGTAAAAAGTACTGCCGACAACGGTCATGCAGGTGGTGTAATTGGACAAGGCATTGGTGGAGAAGTATCCAATGTTTCGGTTAAAAACTTGCAGTCAGTGGATGCAGTATCCGCAGCCGGAGGCTTTGCTGGATATTTTGGAAGTGGAAAACTTGCAGATGTTGGCGGTGTGAATCTGTTAGGATTGAATATTCTAAAAGTAGATAGTCTTTTGACTGTTGCGGATATGATTAAAACATTCGCAAATAATTGTTTTGTGGAAGGCATAGCATCTGGATATACAGTAAACGCAAGTGCTGACAGTGGAAAAGCAGGTGGTTTCATAGGATATGCGGTTAGTGGAAGAACAAGCGGATGTGGCATTCACAATTTGAAATCTGTTACGACTTCAAAGAAGAATGGAAAAGCTGGAGGATTTGTAGGATATGCAAAGGCTGGAGATGCATTGGCTACAGTTGGAGAATCTGTAGGGAGCAGTGGATTACCAAATGGGATTCAGTTGGAGAATGTATTGGGTGTTGTGAGTGCTCTGACGCCGGAATTTGACAATAGCACAGTGGCATTTATCAGCACACCAGGAACCATACAGGTTACAGCAGACATAGTTGGAGGATTCATAGGAGACGGAGAGGCAATAGATGTTAACTATAGTGTAAATCATTCATCGACAGAAGGTCGGACTGCGAAGACTGAAATTTCAGGTCTTCAGTCAATTGATGGTGCTACTTATGCAGGAGGGTTTGCCGGAAGATTACTACCGGGTGATGTTGCACAGACGGGTTCTATAAAATTGCTTGGATTACTGGATGCAACACAGCTATTGAGCGTCATGGATGTTTCCTATCCGCAAATTTCTAATTCGTCTATCACAGGCGAAAATTTGATTGTTACTGCAGAAGGTATCACAGGAAATTCAGATGTTGGTGATGCTGGAGGATTTGTGGGAAATGGAAAAGCCGTAACGATAGAAAACTCCGATGTGTTCAATGTGAAGGAGGTCGCAGGAGCCTATCATGCAGGCGGATATATCGGAATGATGCGATCAGGAAGCGTGGCTGAAGCTGGTGATGCGACAGGTGATTTGATCAATAGCATTCTTGGAAAAATACTAAGTATTTCAGAACTGGCAGGTGTGTTACAGGCAGCAAGTTGTGAGATAACCAATTCTAAAGTAAGTGGTATTGCAACTGGAATGATTGTGAAAGCAGAATGCAGAAGTGACAACACAGTTGCCAGTGCAAATGGATATGCTGGTGGATATGTCGGTGAAATGCAAAGCGGTATTGTAAATAATCAGGAAAATGCAGCCGATGGTACGAAAGGAACAGCAGTAGAAAATCTGATTGAAGTTAAGGGACTTCGATATGCAGGAGGATTTGGTGGGCTGGTCAAAGCAGGAAGTGTAGCCGAGATTGGCAGTGATATGTCGATTCTTACGCAAGTTCTACAAGCAACAGATTTGTTATCTGTAATTAATGCATTTGTGCCAATTATCAATCATGCATCTGTTTGTTCTGTGCCGGATGGATTTTCTGTACACATAACTGGAACAGATACTGCTGATACTACGAATGATAAAAATACAGGAAGTTCCGGTGGCTATATCGGTTATGCATGTGGTGTGCAGATCAGTAATTCTGATGTAAACAAAATTAAGAATACAGATGTAACAGAACCGAAAGATTTACAGTCCACAGATGGTTCGACCTATTATTCGGAGAAGAGTTCTTATGGAGTACAGGGCTATCGAAATGCAGGTGGTTACTTTGGAAAAGTAGACTTGGGAAGTACTGCTTCTATTGGCGGAACTACCTTATTGAGTAAGCTTCTTACATTAAGTGATACGGCATCAGCATTAAGCGTTGTTGTATCAATAGTGGAACATTCGGATGTATATGGTGCAGTTGGTGGTTTCAATGTTCTTGCAACAGATTCTACTGGATTGGTAGGAAAAGCAGGTGGTTATGCCGGAAACGCATTAGGAAGTCAATTTCAGGATTGTAATGTATATTCATTCGCTCATATCATAGGTCGAGAGAGTGCAGGTGGTTATGCCGGAACGATTGAACCGGGGGCTGTAGCGAATGCACTTGGGGACGTTAGTATTTTAAATGGATTAATAAAGGCAGATAATTTGCTTGGCGTTTTAAGGACATTTGTGCCGACAATAAAAAATAGTGAAACGACATGTATCCCTTGTGGTGGAGCAGTAAGAGCCGACGCAGAAAGCAAAGATGGCATCAAACGTGGTTTAGCAGGTGGTTATGTCGGATATAACTTCGGAGGACAAATCTGGGGAAACAACACAGATAACTGGAAAGGGACTGCATATGCAGGAACAACGAGAACCTGTGCTGTTCAAAGACTTCGTTCTGTATATGGTGTTGAATATGCAGGTGGTTATACTGGATTGATGCAATGTGCCAATGTTGCAGATACGGGTAGTCTGAGTGTTCTAAAGGGGTTAATTAAATTGGATAATCCTTTGACAGCTGTACAGGCAGTTTATCCGACAGAAGAACAGACAGCAGTATATGGACCTTTAAGAAATCTGGATGTAAGTACATGGAATGCATGGGTTAACCACATTGGAAAATATGGTTCTTATGGTCAATTATTACAAGGTCTTGGTACGGTAGAAGACCAAAATACGTTAGACACATATATTAGTCAATATGCTTATGGTTATTCTGTAACAGCAGGGCGAGACTCTGTAGCTGAGAAAACGATTCAGGGAAGTGCAGCAGGTGGTTATGTTGGAAGAATGGAAGGTGGAACCATTACAGATGCAATTGCACAAGACCTAAAGCACGTGGATGCGTATAGGAGTGCGGCAGGATTTGCAGGTGAGATGATAACAGGAAGCGTAGCAAACACTGGAGATATTTCACTTGGCTCACTTGATGTGCTTGGAACGATTCCTGTGCTGCAAACTTTTGTACCAGTTATTAAGTATTCTCAAGTCGAAGGATATCAATCCGGTGCATCAATTATAGCAGATGGTGTTTCAGATAAGAATACTGTCGGTATATCCGGTGGATATGTAGGAAATATGATTGGTGGACAAATTTGGGGAAATGAAACAGCAAAATGCAGCATTTCAAAACTAAGAAGAGTAGATGGTACTTCTTATGTTGGTGGATTTGCAGGAAAAGTGGAAGCTGGAAGTGCAGCTAAAGTAGATACCGCAACAAATCAGGGATTGTTGAATCAGATTTTGAATGTACTTATCTCAGCTCCGGAAGATTTGGTAAAAGTACTGAATGCGACGGTCTCTACTATTCGTTATGCGGAAACCACGTCATGGGATGACTGGGGAATTGTTGTTAATGGCACATATCAGGATAGTACGGCAAACACAGCTTATGCAAAAGCGGTAGGAGGTTTTGCCGGAAGCTTATCGGGTACAGTAGTTGGAGAGGAAAAGGCAGCAAATTCTGGTGCAGGAGCAACTCAAATACGTTCCGTTGTAGGTGGAGAATATGCGGGTGGTTTCTTTGGGCTTGCGGATGTCGCAGCGGTAACAGAAGTATCTGGTAGTGGTGAAACGAGTATTTTGGGCATTATACAAAGCGGAAGTATTGATGCACTGGATTCTTTCCGTACTTATGTCTATCACAGTACAGTAAGCGGATGCAAGGACGCCGGACTGAGTGTAGCAGCCAATACAGAAGTGCAGTTAGGTCAGGGAGTTTCGATTACTTATTCGGGTGATGCCGGAGGTTTTGGCGGAGCGTTATTAGATGGCTCGGTAAAAGACAGCAAAGTGACAAATTTGTCTAATGTCAATGCGTTGAATCATGGAGGCGGTTTTATTGGATATTCCGGCAAAAGTGGTGTTGTTGATGTTGATAAGATCAATGTACTTGGTAATGAGAAATGGCAATTACTTGGAGGCTCGCTTGGTGTATTAGATGTGTTTGGTTCCAATATCCATGATAGTAGTGTCAATGGTCAGCCTGGTGGATATACAGTAAAAACCAATGGCGGTCAGGACGAGATTGCAGGTGGATTTGTTGGATATGGTGATCTTGCAAGAATTGTAAATTGTAAGGCAGGTGAAGGACAGCAAGTAAATGGATTGAAGCAGGTGAGCAGTGGTGGCATCGCTGGAGGCTTTGCAGGAAAAACAAATTATGCGTATCTGGGAGATATCCAATTAGAGTCAACATTGGTGAATGCAATACTTACTTTTGTGCTGAATCCACTGATTCAAGTGCTGTATCTTGGTTCGGATCAAATTGAAAGTTCGAATTTATTAAATATTAATCTGGGTATTATCAAGGTGAAAGCACTATGCGATGGTAATGTAGCATCAGTTGACTTGCTTGGATTAAAAATTGCTGTTTCATTGTCAAAAAAATCAACAGAGAACCAACAGGAGACAGATGTAGCCATCATTACAATCGGTGATTCAACAATAAAGCTTCCATGTACATCAGATGGACTTGCAGGAGATAATGAGCAGAATATAAGAATTACACTGATTAAGGCTAATCGCACAAAGATTGAAAGCAGTGATGTTCAGGGTATAGCTAAGGGATATGATGTATACGGAGGTAATGCCGGAAATTCACAGGATGGAACAGGAGAAAATGGTTATAGTGGCGGTTTTGTCGGTTATAACAATGAGGGACTTCTGTTGGATAATAATATGTACTTCTGTGATGTTGTACGTGGCACGGAAAATAAGGTTGGACCATTCACTGGAATTAGCCAATTAAAATCTAATTATGATTTTAATACATTAGATAGCGTGGAAGGAGATAATAACCTGTTCCGTATTTATCGTTCGGCAAATCCTGTGTTAAATGAAATAAGAGTTGGTAATTCTGTATTAAATAGTCAATTTACTTCGGGTGATATATGGAATACATATACGATGGAACACGTTAAGAAAGTAAAAGACTTAGATGGATTGAAAAATGCGGTAATGGATGCTGATTCGCTGGAAACAGAAGCAACACCGTTAAATGCATATATTTCATCTGCAAAAGCAGTACTAATGGATGATGTGAATACTACTTCGAATACAGGAAGTACAGACACTCCAGAACCATCGGAAGTACAGGATCCGTGTGATGAATTGGTGAAAATAACAATCAATAAAGTTTGGAAGGATGTAAGTAATCAAGATAAAATCCGACCAAAAAATATAACAGTTACTCTACACAGATCATGGACAGAAGATGGTATTGAGAAGAGTGAAGTTGTTCCTGGATATGAAAATTATCCGATATCTGGGAAGATAACGGATAATTCATGGCAGGCTTTTATACAAGATTTACCGGCATATACACTGGATACAAATAACGAACCATGTTATTACACTTATTCGTTAACAGAAACAGAGGTTAACGATTATACAACAAAGATTACTGCCTCAGGCGATCATTATACATTTACCATTACAAACAGTCATTTTTCCGTATTGCCGGATACAGGAGGAGGTGGAATACTGATATTTCTGCTTGCAGGAGTAACCATCCTTGCCTTTCTGCAATTCACAAAACGGAAACGAAAAGCTACTAAGGTTGGCGTAATGAATAATGGACAGTAGTCGAAAAAACACATGATACGGAAGGAGAAAATCAATCATGAAAAAAGTAATGAAAAAAATGATGGCAGTGATAATGGCATTGACAATGTTGTTAGGAATGACTATGTCAGTTGCTGCCGCAGGAGGAAACACAGTAACCGTAAACACAGGAAGCAATGATGTAACAGGAGTAACATTCAGTGCGTACAAAGTATTTGATGTGACAAAAAGTAGTGACAATTACGGATATAGCATGACAGATAATTTTAAGGGATTCTTTAGTGGATTAACACCAACTGTCACAGATGATCAAAAAGCATATGAATATGTTAAAGACAATCAGACAAAGATTGATGGAGAACTGAAAACATTTATTGCTAATAAAGAAATAACCACTACATTGACAGCAACATCATCAGACGGTGTGGCTACATTTTCAAATCTTGATGATGGATACTATATTATTATTCCGTCAAAAGATACTTTGACTCCGAACCTTGTTACAGTTGCAGGAGGAGAAGCTAAAACTGTAAATTTAAAAGGCGCTGAGCCTACTGTAGACAAAAAAGCTGATGATGCAGAATGGACATCTGCTCAGATTGGAGACACTGTAAACTTTACTGTGACATCTATCGTTCCAGATATGACAGGACAGACAGCATATCATTTCAAGTTGACTGATACACTGTCAAAAGGTCTGACAATGACTGAAAATGATTTTATTAGTGTAAAAATTGGAGAAACTGAATTAACAAAAGGTACAGACTATACTGTAACAGTTGGTACACCTGATGCTGAAACAGGGGAGACATCTTTAACTGTAGAATTTAAAAATTTTATCAATCAGGCAGCTAATGCAGGAAAGACAATTACTTTCGTTTATCAGGCAACCTTAAATAAAGATGCGGCAGTTGTTACGGATCCGGTAAAGAACACAGCAAATGTTCATTACGGAAATAATCCGGATGATTTGAAAGATGCAACACCAGACAGTACAATTATTAGTGAATATGATTTAACTATTACAAAACGTGCTGAATCAGAAACTGGAGCAGTACTTGGCGGAGCAGAGTTCTCATTATATAGAGGCGAAACAGCAACAGGTGATGCAGTTAAAGTGGTAGCCGATACATCAGTTAATGGAAACAATGTATATCATGTTGCGGATGCTACAGAAGCAGAAAATGCAACTACAACAGTTGTATCTCCGGTAAATGGAATCATTGTAATCAAAGGTCTTGATGAAGGAAAATATACATTAAAAGAAACGAAAGCTCCTGATGGATATAACAGAGGTGCAGATACAGCAATTACAATTACAGCAGAATCAACTGATAAAGGTGCTAATATTACAGTAACAGGAAATGAAATCACAATTGTCAACAAAGCTGGCATTGTTCTTCCTTCAACAGGTAGCGTTGGTACAATCATTTTTGTAATCGCAGGCGTGGTAATTGTAGCATTTTTAATTCTGACATCTAAAAAACGTAAGAACGCTGCATAATGAAAGAGTTATTAAGAAGGACGATACGATTCATAGCATATATGATAGGATTTGGAATTCTTTTGTATCCTGCAGTCAGCGATTTTGTAAACCAAAAGAACAATACAGTTGCAATAAACAACTATGACGAAGTAATACAGGGAATTACGGAAGTGGAAGAACAGAATATGCTTGCAGAAGCGAGAAGTTATAATGCTTCTTTGGCAGGGAACACGGAATTATCCGATCCTTTACAAAATCAGATGCTGGATAAAACGTACCAAAGTATCCTGAATTTAGATGGGAATGGAATGATGGCATATCTTGAAATTCCAAAGCTCAGTGTACATATTCCTGTATATCATGGAGTGTCAGAGGCGGTACTGCAGGTAGGTGCGGGACATGTTCAAAATACATCCTTCCCAATAGGTGGAGAGAGCACTCATGCAGTGCTCTCAGGCCACCGAGGATTGCCTTCTGCAAAATTATTTACAGAACTTGACAAATTAAATGAAGGTGACATTTTTTATATCACGGTCATGCGACAGACATTGGCATATCAGGTCGATCAGATCTTAACAGTGGAACCCACTGATACGAAAGCACTAAGAATAACAGAAGGAGAAGACTATGTAACCTTAGTAACCTGTACGCCCTATGCGGTTAATACACATAGGCTTTTAGTACGAGGAACGAGAATTCCATACGAAAAAGCAATGAAGGTGGAGAAAGAAGCAGATACGGAAATTGTGCTGTCCACATACACAAAGGCATTAATGATTGGTTGCAGTGTTTTGATTATTATATGGGTTGGAAAGAAAATCGTGGAAAGAAGGAGAAGACATGGGTAAAAAATTGACTGCACTATTTGGAATATGTTTTCTTCTACTGTTTTCTTTTACAAATCAGGCAGAAGCAGCGGATCAAGGAAGTATAAAAATTTATGCACATGTGGAAAAAGATGAGACAGAATTGATTCCGTTGCAAGGTGTTACTTTTCAGTTATATCGAATAGCAGATTTTAAAGATAATGATCCTGTGTTGGGAGATGAATTTGCAAGCCTAAAAGAGTTACCTGATTTGAGTAAGACGGATGCAAACAAAAAACTGGCACAACGATATGATAAATTTGTTAGAGAAAAACAAATGGAAGGAATGATTTCCACTACAGATGAAAATGGAATGGCTGTTTTTAAACCACTTTCCAGGGGAATTTACCTACTGTGCCAAAAAGAGGATTTCTCATCAGATGAGAGTGTATATAGGAGCGAATCAGTCTTTCTTGCAATTCCGAGTGAAAGTATAAATGATGAAATTTGGAATTTGCGAATAGAACCGAAATTCGAAAATGAAAAATTGCCAATTATAGATGAAAATGTTAAGGAAATTCATGACGATCCTAAAACAGGTGATGAAGAACGGATAGAAATATGGCTGTTAGTTATAATGTTAAGTGCAGGAATAGCAGTTCTATGTCTGAGAGATAAATGGAGGAGGTAATTGAACAATTCCATAACGCAGAAAATTATGTTTATCTTGCAGAAGGAAGATAGAGAAAATACATATAATAGAGTGTTTTATGAAATAAAGGAAGACTTGTTCCACACGGAAAAAAGATTTTTTCCGTGTGGAGCATTTAGTCGCAATATAGAAATAGTGTATTGTATGCATCATCGCAAAGATGGTGCTTTTTTGATGTATAAAATCATAATGATTTTATATGCTCATAAAAAGAGCGAATCGCATATGATCCAATACAATGATACCTTCCGACGGTGAACTCCGAAAGCCTGCGATGGTTATTATGAGCGTTTTACAGGAAGTAATTTTTGCCTATATTTTTCTGCTAACTCTGGTTTATTCCATCTTGAATATAGGCTGTATAGATGACGGTAAACTGTTTTCATATAATCATTATCTGCTCCCATAATGGAGAAAATGATCTGTTCAGCTTGCAGCAGATGTTTTTCCGATTCAACAGGTTTTCGCTCTCCGAGAGCCAGAATTCCATACATGGTCTGGCACGTTCCGTAGTCCAGACACTCAGTACTTTCATATTCCAGAACAAGAGATTCATATAGGGATAATATTTGTCTTGCCTGTTCCCATTCTTTTCCGAGTAACAGCATATTAGTCAGATTCATCATCTGTTGTAATGTATCGTGCGATTCCAGCAGTCCGAGATGGGCGTATTCTATTCGTATATCAAAAGCAGTACGGAGTGCCTGAGCAGCTTCTTTTCCTTGTCTTAGATAGAGATAGGTGTTGGAAAGATTGTTGTACAAGTTGGAAAGCAGACCGGTAGAAGAAATATCGGCATCTGGTATGTGAAGTTTCTCCATAAGTTGAATCGCTTTATTGCGTTTCTTTAAAGCGTTGTCAAAATCCTTTCTCAGTATAAACAGTTCGGCTTTGTAATCCAGAAGTAATGCTCTGTCACATATGGTGTTTAATTGGTATTGCTCCATGATATAAGAAATTCGTTCCACCAGCTTTGGAAGATAATCTGTAACCAGATATTTTTCCAGATATGGGAACAAATCCTGTAAAAAGTCCAGATAATCTCTTGGATCATCTACAATGATTCGCTCGGTAATACTGATGAGTGACTGAATTACCATCTCCGGTCTTCGGATTTCCAATCCGTGTACCAGACAGATTACATGAAGGTTTTCTAATAAGGTATGGCATGAGGACACAGATGGGAAAGTTTCTGCAAAGGAAAGTTCCTGTATCATGGGATGCAAGCTGATTCTTTTATTTTCTGTGTCATCCATAATAAATCCATAGCGGATGAGGTAGTTTACATCATTCAGATTATCTAATCTTAACCATTGCTTTAGATATGCTTTGCTTATGCCGGATATTGGCAGGAGTGATACATTCCGAAGAATATCCAGTTTTGCTTCATCTAATTTGCTTAATTGCAGGAGCTTTTGCAAGTGTTCTGCCATTCGTGCATTGGTAAAGGTTTCATCCTTATAGAGTTCCACTTCTTCCGAAACATTGGTGCAAATGCTTGAAGTTTTTAATTCATATAGCAATTCTTCAATGTCCATGCCACTTGCTTCTAAAGTCAGGGCAGAGAGGCACACGGTGAGGGTGTGAGCATTTAGCACATCTATTACTTCGGATACTGCTTCGGTTTCTGATTTAGCAGAGGGACAGTGACGGAAGAAAAGTTCGGTCAATTCTTTCTCTTTATCCAGTTCTTTCAGTTCCAAGGTTTCAAAGGATGTGATTTTACAACGGGTTGTTATGAGTATCTGGAAGTTGTTTTTTATAAATTCCCGGAAGAAATCATCGTCTTTGGGTAGAATGTTGAAGTTGTCGATGATCACGAGACTATCCTGATACAACTGTTGAAGATAATGGTAATGTGACTGAAACAGCTCATCTTCCGTCATTTCCGCAGTATCTGTGGTGAATTCCAGCCCGGCAATACATTTCTTCAAATTTTCGGTATAGTAAATGTAAATAATGTTGGTATAGTTCTTCTCATTTTTCTTTGCATATTGCTTCGCAAATTCGCTTTTCCCAATTCCGGCAATACCCGTAATAAACAGAAGAGAATTGTTCTTAAGCAGCGTGGCTGCTTCGGACAGTTCTTTTTTTCTGCCAATAAACGCATTGGTACAGGAGGGGGTTCGCCCGGACAGTAACTTATCACAAAGTTCCGGGGAAAATAAATTCTTCTGAGAATGGTCATTTAAAATGGCATAGCGAATAAGGGCTGTAAAAAAGGCAGCATTATCTGTTGTATTCTTCAATTCATTTGCCATTGTTATTCCTATTATATCTCTGCTTTGGTCAATAAGCATTTCAGCCTGTGAACGGGCATTCGGTTCATTGATCAGGTTCGGGAGAATCTTTTCGTCAAAATCATTTCTCATTTTATCCCAGCGATTATCATCGTCATAGGTTCTGATAATTTCGAGTGGGATTGGTCGTGCACCATTACACCAGCGGCTGTAGAGAATATTATTATCAATGCTTAAATCACCGCTTTCAATGGTGTGTTCACCAAAATATAGAGAAAACATATCGTGGATCATCCGATACTGCGGATAGGTCTTCTTCTTATTATCAAGCAGGACACCGATGATATCGGCAAAGGTCAATCTGTTTTTCAAATCAAATTCCTTTCTTATGGCAACTTTTGGTCAAGTCACCGTCAATTATATTTCTGTAAATATCTTGTTATCATTGGCTCATAAAACGTAGCCGTATGAAGTGAAAATGCTTCTGAATTGGCTACAGAAAAAGTATAACACATCACAAAGTGATGTCCTATAAGAACTTTGAAAAATGAATGAGCTGTATCTCTTTTGTAACAGGATTTGCCAGGATGTCAAAAGACGGAGCGAACAAAGACACTTCCACAAGGGTACGAGAGGATCTCGACAAGGAGAGGCGTACATGCTATCAGCAGGTAGCTAAAGGTCAACTGAAACGTTGACGCAGGAGATACGAATGGAAGCCAAAGCAATCACGACCAGCTTTTCAAAAATTGTCTTAGGATACACCGAAAGAAGGTGATAGCAAAAGGGAGGAGTGAGAGAGTATGACAAGAGAAATGGAATATGCAAAATGTATGGCGGTATTAAGAAAGATTGTCCGTTTAGAACTGATTACAGAAAATGAATATGTGGCAGTCAGAAATAAATTGATGGACAAATATCTGGTGACAAAAGATTTTGATCATCAGGCAGCGTAGCGAAACTATTCGCAGTGACTTTATTTTTCGCACATTCGTTAATAAATAAAGAAGACGATACAATGTCAGCAGACACAGGGGAGATAACTTGTGCGGTTGACATTTTTTATGACAATTATTTTAGGAGGAACGCCTATGGGCAGAGTAGAAGTTTTAGAAGCAACAAGAATTGCACCGAACAGTAGGGGCAGGGTAAGAGGAGAAGCATTAAAAGTAGAAAGAATCAGAGTGGCTGCATATTGTCGTGTATCGACAGATGATGATGACCAGCTTGGAAGTTTTGAATCACAGAAACTTTATTATGAAGATAAGATTCGCACCAACAAGGATTGGGTTAATGCGGGTATTTTCGCCGATGAGGCGATAACAGGAACAAAGGTAGATAAGCGAGAGGGCTTTCAGTCGATGATTCAGAAGTGTCAGAATGGAGAAATTGACTTGATTCTCACAAAATCTATTTCACGATTTGCGAGAAACACACTGGATACACTTCAATATGTAAGAATGCTCCGGGAACGAAACATTGCCATTTTCTTTGAAAAGGAAAATATCAATACAATGGATATGAATGGAGAGATGCTTCTTACGATTTTAAGTTCGATGGCACAGCAAGAAGTGGAATCTCTTTCGCAGAATGTGAAGATGGGACTCAAGATGAAAATGAAGCGTGGCGAGTTGATTGGATTTAATGGTTGCCTTGGTTATGATTATCATCCAGAGGATAAGAGATTAACAGTCAATGAGGAAGAAGCAGAAATTGTTCGATTCATTTTCGATATGTATTTGCAGGGATATGGAACGACGACCATTGCAAAGAGATTGATGGAAATGGGCAAGAGGAACAAAAAGGGTGAGGTCAGTTGGCATACCCATGGAGTGATGGGAATCATTAAGAATGAAAAGTACAAGGGAGATATTCTTCTTGGAAAGACATTTACGACAGACCCGATTTCCAAGCGTAGACTGGCAAATATGGGAGAGGAGGAGCTGATGAAGCTCCAGCAGGAGTACGGCTACAGCCCCACGGCCGGATGCCTGCCCATGCTCATCAATATGCTGATTCTTTTCGGCATGATTGAGGTTGTTTACCGCCCGGTTCAGTACCTTCTCGGCATTCCCAAGGATGTCATCACCACCGCCTGTGAGGCACTCAGCATCTCGACCGCCAACACCACGATGATGCAGACCCAGCTCATTGAGCGCATCCATGCCGGCGCTGCCGCCGGTATTGCAACCGGCCTGTCCGCTGAGCAGTTTGACCTCATCGCCAACTTCAACACGACCTTCCTGGGCATGGATATGTGCACCATCCCCGGATTCCGTTTTGATCCCATCATCATCTTCCCCATCATCTCCGCTGTCACGATGATTGTGAGCTACTGGCTCTCCACCAAGCTGGCCGGCCAGCAGGCGCAGATGCAGGGCAGCATGAAGATTATGATGTGGGCGATGAACATCATGTTCGTTGTGATGTGCTTCCAGCTCCCCGTCTGCTTCTCTGTGTACTACGGTACCTCCAACATCTGCATGATTCTTCAGACCATTCTCACCAACACGGTTTACAGCCCCGAGAAGTTCAAGGCCCAGTATGAAGCCGAATTGGCCGCCAAGAAAGCCGCCAAGAAGGAAAAGAAGGTCGTTGAGATCGAGGAAAACGGCAAGACTGTCAAGAAAGAAGTCAACAAGAAGGAACTGGACAGGATGCGTCTTGAGTATGCCCGCCAGCGTGATGCCGAGCGTCAGGATGCCTTTGACCGCACCGTGCCCCTCACCGATGCCGAGCGCGCCGAGCGTGAGGCTGCGCAGAACAGCAAAAAGAAGAAGAAAAAGTGATCGTTCGCCTGAGGAGGTTGAATACCAATGCGTGAAATGACTGCTACCGCCAAGACCGTTGAGGAGGCCGTGGAAGCCGCCTGCCGGGAACTTGGTGTTGACCGTGATGACCTCGGCGTGAGCTACGAGGTTCTGGAAATGCCGACCCGCCGTCTGTTCAAGACTACGCCTGCCAAGGTCAAGGTGACGGTCAGCGAGCCGGAGACGGAGGTCTCCGCCCCCGCCGCGCCCGTCAAGGAGGAACCCAAGACCGAAAAGCCTGCTGAAAAGCCGGAAGAAAAAGCCGCTGAAGTCCCCGCCGAACCCGCCGCTCCTGCCGAGGATGCACAGGCTCCTGCCGCCGAAGCGTCCGATGCCGGTGAGGCTTTGGATATTGCCGCCGACCCGCGCCTTCAGGCTGCGGTGGATTACCTGACCCCCATCTTTACGCTGATGGGTGCGGAGGACTTCACCATCACGGCGACCCGCCAGGGTGAAGCGACCATCCTCCATGTGGAGGGCAAGCACCTCGGCGCTCTGATTGGCCGCCGCGGTGAGACGATGGAAAGCCTGTCCTACCTGACGAGCCTTGTCATCAACCGGATGGAAGGCCCCTATGTCAAGTTGGGCATTGATGTGGGCGGATACCGTTCCAAGCGCGAGGAGGATCTCAACGCGCTGGCCCGCCGCATCTCCGAGCGTGTGATCCGCACCGGCTGCTACTATGAGATGGAGCCGATGAACCCCTACGAGCGTCACATCATTCACAGTGCCGTGGCCGAGATTGAGGGTGTCCGCAGCGAGAGCAAGGGGGAAGGCGCCGATCGCCGTGTGGTGATCTACTCCACCGACCCGGATGCCTGCAACCTGCCTGACCGTGAGAGCGGCCGCAATCGCAGCCGGAACAGCCGCGGCGGTTCCAGCAATCGCGGATCCCGCAGCGGACGCGGTGGTTCCCGCGGCGGCCGCAATGATCGCCGTGAGGGTTCCCGTTCCGGTTCGCGCGCACCGCGCAATGACCGCCGCGGCGGCCGTCCGTCCTCTGTGCCCGCCCGCGAGTTTGCCGACACGCCCCGCGACCCCGATGCCCGTCCGCAGGCTCCCGCCCGCACCGAGCGCATCCACGACGGCGACGATTTTGAGATGTTCGGCAAAATCGAACTGTAATTCGGGATTCCTGTAAAACCGAACGGTACGTTTTGAAGTAAGAAAAATTGAACAGTACGTCCGGGATTACAGCGTTGTCCGTAAACCGAATGACCGCCCCGCAGCCTTCACCCGCTGCCGGGGCGGTTTTGTTTTTGCCTGCGGCGCCCCCGCGGAGCACAGACGCGGAAAAGTATTTGCTTGTTTATGGGATTAGAGAAAAGGCTTCCCTTGAAGCAAGGGCTGCCGCCGCGGGCGGCGTGTGGAGCGCAGCCGCCTTTTTTCTGTCGTTAATGGGATTAGTGACTGCCTCCCCTGTGTAAGGGGAGGTGGCAAATCCGAGGTACGAGGATTTGACGGAGGGACTGATAACCTTGCGGCTAACTGCCGTTTATCTTTCATAACAACCGCTGCCGCAGGCGGTACTCTTTTGTGACCAAAAGAGTACCCAGAAAAGTCTCGCTGTTTCGACGCAGCGATCCCGCGACCAAGGGGCTTACGCCCCCTGG
>JAXFTO010000142.1:0-5153 GCA_034176745.1 Bariatricus sp.
GCTCCGCCATCTTTTACATTTTCGGCGAATATCACTCCTTCGTGGGATGTGATAACCAGTCTTGCAAATGCCAGTCCCACACCGAAATTCAAAGTTTCTGTCTTTCTTCCTCTGTAGAACCGTTCAAACAGATGTGGCATATCTTTTTCTTCGATTCCTTCTCCTGAATCTGTGATACTGATTTCTGTATAGATTGGATTTTCTTCCCATGAAGCGCGGATGCTTCCGTCTTCCGGAGTGTGTTCCATCGCATTTTTGATCACGTTTCCGATGGCTTCTTCCATCCATTTTTTATCGCAATTGATAGAAATATTTTTTTCGCCATGCGTCGTGAATTTCTGGTTTCTCAGTTCCATCGCGATTTCAAATGGCTGCATGGATTCCTGGATAAGGTTTTGAACGGAAATTTCATTTTTCTTAAATGTGATGGTTCCGGCATCCAGTTTTGCCATTTTTAGGAGGGATGTGATCAGCCATTCTATTCTTCCGAGCATCTGTTCCATGTCGCGGCACAGTTTTCGTTTTTGTTCTTCCGGTGTCTCCGGTGATTTGATTTTTTCCAGCATCAGGTTCAATGATGTAAGCGGGGTGCGGATCTGATGGGAAATGTCGGTCAGGGAATTGGCAAGGTTCCGTTTTTCTTTCTGGATGCATTCATTTTGTTCCCTCAGTCTTATGATCATTTTCTGAATTTCATCCCGCAGGATTTCCAGGTCTCCTTCCCGCATTCTACTTAAGTTCAGGTCTGCCTTTCCGTGAAGGATTGCATCCATTTCCATGGTAAGTACCCTGATTTCATGATATCTTTTTCCTGCAAATATCATCCAGATCAAAAGCAAAATGATTCCGCATAGAAGTGCTCCTGCGGCTCCGCCTTTCAGCAGAAACACTGTTTCCGGTGACCATTTATTTTTTCCAAATACAGATGCGAAAAAAAGGAGCGCACTGATAGATGCAGTTGCTCCTCCTCCAGACAATAACTGTAATTTAATTTCTCTGTTTCGAAAAATACCCATTACTCCTCCATTTTATAGCCAAGTCCTCTTACTGTTTTGATGATCTGAGGGTTTTGAGGTGAATCTTCAATCTTCTCCCTGAGCCTCTTAATGTAAACAGTAAGTGTATTATCATTTACATATTCACCGGCGATATCCCAAAGTTCTTCCAGAATATAATCTCTGGAAAGCACTTTGCCTTTTTTCTGTAAAAACATCAGAAGAAGTCTGTACTCCAAAGAAGTCAGAAAGATTTCCCGGCCGTCTTTTTTTACGATTCCTCTTGATGCATCAATCTCCAGTCTGCCTGTCTGAAGCTGGATTTTTTCTTTTTCTCCGTAAAATCTGCGGATTACCATTCGCATTCTGGATACCAGTTCGCGCGGCCGGAATGGTTTGCTGATGTAATCGTCGGCTCCCATATCCAGACCTGTCACTACTGAGAATTCATCGTCCAGTGCAGTCAGAAATATAATCGGAATCCGGTACAGCGCCTTCACCGCCGTGCAGACGCTGTATCCATTTCCCTGTGCCAGTGTTATATCCAGCAAAATCAAGTCAAATTTTTGTTCCTCGAGAAGGTTCATTGCCTTTTGCTGTCCGTCGACCGAACAGATTTCAAAACCTTCTCCTGTCAGAAATTCTGTCAGATTTTCTATGATGAGGCAATCATCCTCGACCAGAAGTACTTTATTCCTCATCCGGCTGTCCTTCTGTCATTTCGCTATCGCCTTCCATATCCTCTGATACTGTCTCAATCTCTTCCAAAGTTCCTACCGGTTCTTCTTCATTTTCAGAAATATCACCCTCCAGCTCTTTGGATGCATGACGCACTTTGGCAATACTGGCAACTTCTTCTTTCTCCTTAAGGTTGATCAATTTTACACCAGAAGTAATTCTTCCGAGAACGGAGATTCCCTTACATTCCATGCGGATCACGATTCCATCGGTATTGATGATCATAATTTCATCATTGCGATTTATCGCCTTTGCTCCTACTACATTACCGGTCTTTTCAGTAATCTTATAACATTTCACACCCTTACCTCCACGGTTCTGAGAGGTGAATTCTTCCATCATGGTACGTTTTCCCATACCTTTTTCGGACACGATCAGAAGGTCTTCTCCCTGTATATCAAGCTGCATTGCCACCACTTCATCGCGGTCACTTAAGTTCATGCCGCGAACACCCATGGAAGTTCTTCCTGTTGCGCGGACATCTTTCTCGTGGAAACGGATGCACTGTCCGTATTTTGTTACCAGAATAATATCGCATTCGTTATCTGTTGTTTTTACTTCAATCAGTTCATCATCTTCTCTGAGCGTGATTGCAGCAAGTCCTGTCTTTCTCACATTTGCATATTCGCAAATCGGAGTCTTCTTTACAAGACCTTTCTTGGTTGCCATGAACAGATAATCTCCGTCTCTGTATTCCTTAATCGGAATCATTGCGGTGATCTTCTCATCCGGCTGAAGCTGCAGAAGATTGATGATCGCAGTTCCTCTGGATGTTCTTCCGGCTTCCGGAATCTCGTAACCTTTCATGCGGTACACGCGTCCGGTGCTGGTGAAGAACATGATATACTGATGTGTATTCGTCATAAACAGTTCTTCCACGTAATCTTCTTCCAGTGTCTGCATGCCCTTAATTCCCTTGCCGCCACGGTTCTGGCTCTTGAAAGTATCATTGCTCATACGCTTGATATAGCCAAGTTTTGTCATGGTGATGACTACATCTTCCTTCGGAATCAGATCTTCCATGGAAATGTCGTACTCATCAAATCCGATGGACGTTCTTCTCTCATCTCCGTATTTCTCAGAAATCACGAGAATTTCTTTTCTGATCACACCGAGAAGCAATTTCCTGTCTGCAAGAATTGCTTTATATTCTGCAATTTTCTTCATCAGTTCTGCATATTCTGCTTCCAGCTTCTCTCTTTCCAGTCCGGTAAGAGCCCTCAGACGCATATCTACGATTGCCTGTGCCTGCGCGTCACTGAGATTGAATTCCTTCATGAGAGATTCTTTCGCAATCTGCACCGTCTTGGAACCACGGATGATTGCGATTACCCGGTCAATATTATCGAGCGCGATCAATAAGCCCTCTAAAATGTGGGCACGTTCTTCGGCTTTATTCAGATCATATTTCGTTCTTCTTGTTACGACATCCTCCTGATGCTCCAGATAATGGTTCAGCATCTCAAGAATATTCATAACCTTCGGCTCATTATTTACCAGTGCAAGCATAATAACGCCGAACGTATCCTGAAGCTGTGTATGTTTATATAATTGATTTAAAATGACGTTCGGATTCACATCACGGCGCAGTTCAATGCATACACGCATACCTTCTCTGTTTGACTGATCGCTGAGGTCTGTGATTCCGTCAATCTTTTTATCTTTTACAAGCTCTGCAATTTTCTCGATCAGTCGCGCTTTATTTACCATGTACGGAAGCTCCGTCACAACGATACGATTCTTTCCGTTTGCCATCGGCTCGATATTCGTCACTGCACGAACACGGATCTTACCACGTCCTGTACGGTAAGCTTCTTCGATGCCTCTTGTTCCAAGGATCGTTGCTCCGGTCGGGAAATCAGGTCCTTTGATGATTTCCATGATTTCTTCGATGGTTGTCTCTTCTTTATCTGCAATCTGATCATCAATGATCTTCACTACGGCACCAATGACTTCCCGCAGATTGTGCGGCGGAATATTGGTCGCCATACCGACTGCAATACCGGAAGTTCCGTTTACCAGAAGGTTCGGAAATCTTGCCGGAAGGACGGTAGGCTCCTTCTCCGTCTCATCAAAGTTCGGTACGAAATCAACGGTATTTTTATTAATATCAGCAGTCATTTCCATGGAAATTTTGCTGAGTCTTGCTTCGGTGTATCGCATAGCCGCAGCGCCGTCTCCGTCCACAGAACCAAAGTTTCCGTGTCCGTCAACAAGCGTATATCTCATAGACCAGTCCTGAGCCATATTTACCAGCGCACCATAAATAGAACTGTCACCGTGCGGATGATATTTACCCATCGTATCACCGACAATACGTGCACATTTACGATGCGGTTTGTCAGGTCCGTTGTTCAGCTCTATCATTGAATAAAGAATTCGTCTCTGTACAGGCTTCAAACCATCCCGCACATCAGGAAGCGCACGCGAAGCAATAACACTCATGGCATAATCGATATAAAAATCTTCCATAGTTTTCTTCATATCCACTTCATGGACTTTGTCGAAAATATTATCTTCCATTTTTTTCTTCTCCTTTTGGTTGGAATGCAGCTTTTACAGCTGCAGCCTTCTCGAAAATCTGCGATTTTCTCGATGGGTTGGCATTTGCAATGCCAACCTTGAAAGAAGAATAAGCCAATTTTCATGTGAACATGAAATTGTCTTTTTCTTCTTTCAGCTGCCGCTGCGAAATACTAGATATCCAGGTTTTTAACAAACTTCGCGTTTTCTTCGATGAATTCACGTCTTGGCTCTACTTTATCGCCCATGAGCGTGGTGAATGTAAGATCCAGTTCAGATGAGGTCTCGTCGTCCATCGTTACACGCTTCAGAATTCGATGTTTCGGGTCCATGGTTGTCTCCCAGAGCTGGTCTGCATCCATCTCTCCAAGACCTTTATAACGCTGGATTTTATTGCTGCTGTCACGTCCTACTTCTTTCAAAATCGCATTCAGTTCTTCATCACTGTATGCATACCACACTTTTTTGTTCTTTTCCAGTTTAAAAAGTGGCGGCTGTGCGAGATAAACGTATCCCTGTTTAATCAATTCCGGCATAAATCTGTACAAAAACGTTAACAATAACGTACTGATATGAGCACCATCCACGTCGGCATCTGTCATAAGAATGATCTTATGGTAACGCAGCTTTGAAATGTCAAAATCATCATGAATTCCGGTTCCGAATGCAGTGATCATCGCTTTGATTTCAGCGTTGGCATAGATTTTATCCAGCCTTGCTTTTTCAACGTTAAGAATTTTTCCACGGAGCGGAAGAATGGCCTGTGTTGCACGGTCACGCGCTGTTTTCGCGGAACCTCCCGCGGAATCTCCCTCTACGATATAGATTTCGCAGTTTGCAGGATCCTTGTCGGAGCAGTCTGCCAGTTTTCCCGGAAGAGACATTCCTTCCAGAGCT
>JAXFTO010000143.1:0-24588 GCA_034176745.1 Bariatricus sp.
CTTAGCCTCTGTCTCAGTCTATTCCTTATAAAAAAGTATGACCCGTTTACCGTCTCTGCTTTCGCTCCGTCCAGTCAACGAGTCATATCTTATCATTACCTTTTCGAATTGTCAATACTGTTTTTATATTTCATGCAATTCAGACAATTCATACATTTTCCAGCTTACATTGCATCTTTCATGCTTTTCACATACTCAGCAACATATGGCACACATTCATCTCCATACTTGGCAACAATTTTGACAATCGCAGATCCTACGATAACACCATCTGCCACTTTTGCCATCTCTTTTGCCTGCTCCGGGGTAGAAATGCCAAAGCCTACTGCGCAAGGAATATCTGAAACTTCTTTTACTTTTTGTATCATTGCTCCTATATCCGTTGTGATTTTACTTCTCACTCCGGTAACGCCTAATGATGATACACAATACAAAAATCCTTTTGCCTCTTTTGCAATCATCTGTATTCTGTTATCTGAGGTCGGAGCAATCAGAGAAATCAATTCAATTCCGTATTCACTGCATACATCTTCCAGTTCACCTTTTTCTTCATATGGCATATCAAGAACGATTACGCCTTCCATACCACATTCAACACATCGTTCCATAAATCTTTTTTTACCATAACTATAAATGGCATTCACATAGGTCATAAATACTCTCGGTATATGCATCTCTTCTTTAATTTATTTCATTGCATCAAAAAGCTTATCTGTCGTACATCCGCCTTTTAACGCACGTTCATCAGCCTCCTGTATCACCGGTCCCTCGGCAATAGGATCGGAAAACGGAATTCCGACTTCGATCAGATCAGCACCTGCTCCCTGCATGGCAAGCAGTAATTCTTTCGTAATCTCAAGATTCGGATCACCTCCTGTTACAAATGGAATAAATGCTTTCTTATTTTCAAATACTTTTTGAATCTTACTCATAAATTTCCACTCCTCTGTATCTTGCAATAGCGGCAACGTCTTTATCACCGCGTCCTGAAATATTGACTACGATAATCTTATCTTTCGGCATCGTCGGTGCAAGTTTTATCGCATAAGCCACTGCATGCGCACTCTCTGCTGCCGGAATGATCCCTTCTGTTCTTGACAGATACTCAAACGCATTGACCGCTTCCTCATCCGTGATCGGCACATACTTAGCGCGGCCTTCATCCGCAAGCATCGCATGCTCCGGTCCGATTCCGGGATAATCAAGTCCCGCAGAAATAGAATATACCGGGGCAATCTGACCATCTTTATTTTGACAGAATAAGGATTTCATTCCATGGAAAATGCCTTTTGTTCCTTTTGCAATTGTCGCAGCATGTTTCTCTGTATCAATTCCAAGTCCTGCTGCTTCACATCCGATAAGTTGTACTTCTTTATCCGGAATAAATTCATAGAACGCTCCGATGGCATTACTTCCGCCTCCTACACAGGCAATGACCGCATCTGGAAGTTTTCCTTCTTTTTCCATAAGCTGCTCCTTAATCTCTTTTCCGATGATTTTCTGGATTTCACATTCCATATCCATGAGCGCTGCAGCTGTTGCCGTTGCAACTCCATGCTGTCCTGCACCAGTCTCGGCAATCACTCGGGTACTTCCCATTTTTTTGCAAGAAGCACCTGTCCAAGTACATTATTGATTTTATGTGCACCGGTATGGTTCAAATCTTCTCTCTTCAGGTAGATTTTCGCACCCCCCAGATCCTCTGTCATTTTCTTTGCTTCATATAAGAGTGACGGACGCCCTGCATAATTTTTCAGCAGATCATCCAATTCTCGGTTAAATTCCGGGTCGTTCTTATATTTTTCATAGGCCGCTTCCAGTTCATTCACCGCATTCATCAGTGTTTCCGGAACATACTGACCTCCATAAATTCCAAATCTTCCTTTACTCAATTTCACGGCATATCGGAATCACGTCATAATCCGGTGCCAGTTTCAGGATTTCATTACAATCTGGATACATTTGCTCTCCTCCTAATTTTTTATAAAGTAACCAATCTGTTCAGAGCTAACCTCGAAAACAATATATGTTTCTGAACAAAAAAAAGCTTCTATCCCTCTAAAGGGACAAAAGCTTAAATCTTCTGCGGTACCACCCAATTTGTCAAATAATGACCACTCTGTCTATGTACTGACATACATATCTCCTTAGTAACGGGTGAGAATCCCGTCAGTGTCTACTCCTCTTGTTCATCGGTTTAACGTTTTAATTTACTACAGTGTATTCCCATAAATTCAAAATGTCAATTGATTTATTTTAATCCTCTGAAAGCTAAATCAGTTGGATTGCTTCGTTTATATTTTTCACCCCGACGATTCGAATTCCCTGAATGTTCTTCACACTGTCAAACGAAACCGCAGGCATGATACAGGTTTCAAATCCTAGTTTCTTCGCTTCCTGGACACGCTGTTCAGGCATATTGACGGCACGCACTTCACCGCTGAGTCCTACTTCACCGAACACGATCGTCCTCTCATCCAGCGGGCGGTTCTTATAACTTGAAACAATCGCCATCACAATCCCCAGATCCACCGCCGGTTCACTGATTTTGATGCCGCCTGCTATATTGACATAGGCATCACAATTGCCCAGCCGGTATCCGATCCTTTTTTCCAACACAGCCATCAAAAGATTCACCCTATTGAAGTCAGTCCCCGCCGCAGTTCTTCTTGGCATCGTAAAATTACTTTCGCATACCAGCGCCTGAATTTCCAGAAGAATCGGTCTTGTTCCTTCCATGGAACAGGCCACCACTGATCCCGAAGCATCTTCAGGTCTTCCGTCCAGCATAAATTCCGAAGGATTCTTTACCTCCCTAAGACCGTCCTGGCGCATCTCAAAAACACCGATTTCGTTCGTAGATCCGAAACGATTCTTCACACCTCGAAGGATCCTGTAAGACGCATGCCTGTCTCCCTCAAAATATAATACCGTATCTACCATATGCTCCAGAACTCTTGGTCCTGCAACGGTTCCTTCTTTGGTTACGTGCCCGACAATGAAGATGGTGATACAAAGCCCCTTTGCGAGCTGCATCAATGTATTCGTCGCCTCTCGTACCTGTGATACGCTTCCCGGTGCGGATCCCACTTCTTCACTGAACATCGTCTGAATGGAATCAATCACAACCGTTTCCGGGCGTTCCCTCTCAATTGCCTGACGGATGAGCTCTAAATTCGTCTCACAGAGTAGAAGAAGATGCTCTGTAAATTCACCCATCCTCTGCGCACGAAGCTTGATCTGGCGAAGTGATTCTTCTCCTGAAATGTATAACACCTTTTTCTCAGTCTGAGCCAATTCTCGGCAGACCTGCAACAGAAGTGTGGATTTGCCTATTCCCGGATCTCCGCCCACCAGGATCAGAGATCCCGGTACGATTCCTCCACCCAGAACTCTGTCCAGTTCTTTGATATTCGTACTGATTCTTTCTTCCGCCTCCATCTGAACCTGGGAAAGCGGAACTACCTTTTGATCCTGCCTTTCCTTCACAGCGGCAGTTTTAGCCACTGTAACCTTTTCTTCCACAAAGGTATTCCATTCTTTGCACATAGGACACTGTCCCAGCCATTTCGTCTCCTCGTGTCCACAATTCTGACAGAAAAATACTGTCTTTTTCCCTTTTGCCATATTTCCTGCCTTTCCGGGATAGAAAAAGGGCTGCATCATACAGCCCTCTTACTAACGCCCTATGTATCTGTGCCTATTTTCTAACGACTTTCACTTCAACGCTTTCTTTACCCAGTTCTGCGCTGATACTGAGCTTTGCACTTAAGTTCGTCATCATGTCTCCCACATTCACATCGTTCATGTAAACAGTGTACTCGCTGTCTGCCTCAAGCTCCAATGTAATCTGTGCATCTCCTTCTCCGGAAACCTTAAATGAAACTACATTCTCAGACACTTTAAAATTCTCAACTGCAGTTCCCGGTACGGATTCGTAAACGAACATTCCGTTTCTCTCTAACTTGGTAATCTCTTTGAACGTCTTAACTTTATATAAATCTCCTTGAAATTCAAATCCATCTTTCTTTGTTTTTTCTGCAAGACTGTAGTCTCCAAAACTGAGAGTTCCGTCTGCCTCGCTCTTAATAAGTTCCTTGATCAATGCCATTTCAATATTCCTCCTGATGGTATTCTCTTTTGAGTTAATCTTATTATACCATATCCCTTTTCTTTTTCTAGCTGTTTATTTCCTTTACGGTAAATTTTATTTCTTTTTTAGAAATGCCGGCTTCCACCTGATCTCCGCGCTTGATCTCACCATTTAAGATTGCCTCGGCCAGTTTATCTTCCAACTGATTCTGGACAGCTCTTCTAAGCGGTCTGGCACCATATTTTTTATCGGTTCCCGTTTCAACAATATGCTTTTTCACAGAATCTCTGATAACAAGCGTGATATCAAGCTGTTCTTTTGCACGCTTAATTACCTCCTTGCACATAAGTCCGACAATCTTCTTCATATCATTCTCATTCAGAGGATGGAAAACAATGATCTCATCAATACGATTTAAAAATTCAGGACGGAACAACTGCTTTACTTCATCCATAACATTAGACTTCATGCGTTTATAATCACCGGCGACGTCTTCCGACTGCATAAATCCAAGCTTTTTCGGCTCAACGATTGCTTTCGCGCCTGCATTCGATGTCATAATGATCACCGTATTCCTGAAATCCACCTTTCTTCCCTGAGAATCCGTGATATGCCCATCATCAAGCACCTGCAGCAGAATATTGAACACATCCGGATGTGCTTTCTCAATCTCATCAAACAGGATCACCGAATATGGATTACGGCGCACTTTCTCACTGAGCTGTCCTCCGTCATCATGACCTACATACCCCGGAGGCGCACCGATCATCTTGGCAACACTATGCTTTTCCATATATTCAGACATATCAACACGAATCATGTCTTCTTCATTTCCAAAAAGAGCCTCAGCAAGTGCTTTGGAAAGTTCTGTCTTTCCGACACCGGTAGGTCCGAGGAATAAGAAGGAACCGATTGGTCTCTTCGGGTCTTTCAATCCAACTCTTCCTCTCTTTACAGCTTTCGCTAATGCCTTCACAGCCTCTTCCTGTCCAATGACTCTCTTTTCCAAAGTCTTCTCCAATCGTCCAAGTCTTGCCGTCTCCGATTCATTTAATCTGCTGAGCGGGATTCTCGTCCACGCGGAGATTACTTCTGCCACATCTTCCTCAGTAACAGTAATCTGCTTATTCTCATGGCTTTTCTCAAATCTCGTCTTCGCCTGATCCAGCTTCTTGATTGCCTCCTTCTGCTCTTTATGGAGAAGGGATGCCTCTTCCATATTGCCGCTCTTAATACATTCCTCTTTCTGGATTCCAAGATCCTTATAGAGAGCTTCAAGCTTCTCAATATTCTCCGGTACTTTGAAGCCTCTGAGCTTCACTTTCGAACAGCTCTCATCAAGCACATCTATCGCTTTATCCGGAAGAAATCTGTCATTGATATAACGGCCTGATAAATGAACGGCTGCTTTAAGCGCATCTTCTGTAATTTCAACATTATGATGCGTCTCATATTTCTTACTGATTCCCTTCAAGATTCCAAGACACTTCACTTCATCAGGTTCTTCTACGGTAACAGGTTGGAAACGTCTCTCCAGCGCGGCATCTTTCTCGATGTATTTGCGGTATTCTGTCAGAGTCGTAGCTCCGATCAGCTGCATCTCCCCACGCGCAAGAGACGGTTTTAAAATATTGGAAGCGTCAATTGCACCTTCTGCGCCTCCGGCACCGATGATCGTGTGAAGCTCATCCAGAAACAGGATGATATTTCCAGCAGCTTTCACTTCACGGATCAGCTTCTTCATGCGTTCTTCAAACTCTCCCCGATACTTCGATCCGGCAATCATTCCCGGAAGATCAAGGACAAGAATTCTTTTCTCTTTCATGCTCTCAGGGACAATTCCTTCCGCGATCTGCATCGCCAGACCTTCTACAATCGCTGTCTTTCCTACCCCCGGTTCTCCGACAAGACAAGGGTTGTTCTTCGTCCTGCGGCTTAAGATCTGCATGATTCTTCCAATCTCTTCCTGCCGTCCGATGACAGGATCCAGCTTCCCTTCTCTTGCTTCTTCTGTCAGATCGGTGCTGTACTGCTCCATGATTCCGCCCTGCCCGTCCACTTCACGCTGGCTTTCCATGTACTCTTTCACATCCTCGCCCATGGCCTGCAGAAGATCCTGAAACATCTTCTGAATATTAATATTCAGCGTCATCAGCATCTGCGTCGCAACACAATCTCCATCTTTCAGCATTGCCAGAAGCATATGCTCCGTTCCGATTTTCTTTGAGTGGAAATGAACAGCTTCATTCCGACTTTCTTCCAGAATATATTCCAGACGCGGACTGTGCGTAATCTGACGTCTGGACGTAATATTGCCTGCCGGACTTGAGATCAGCATGTCCATTGCCTTCTCCATCTGTTCTTCATCCACTTTATTCTTATCAAGAACCTGTCCTGCCACTCCTGTATAAATCTTCTTAAGTCCCAGAAGAAGATGCTCCGTCCCAATATAAGGATGCCGATGATCTTCAGCAATCTTTTTCGCCATATTCAGCGCTTCCTGCGCCTGCTTCGTATACCGATTTTCTGTCATAGCCTCGTTAGTCTCTCCTTAATAAATATATAATACAATTACTTATACTCCTCATAGATCTCATCTACGAGTTCATGCACTTCTTCTCGTGTAATTCCCTTACAGCTTCCCTTCGCCAATAGAATTCGAAGCTGTTCCTTCATATTCTCAAGTGCCTGAAGCTTATTCACATCTATGCAGATAATTGCTCCTTTTCTCCTGTCAAGCTGAATAAATCCTTCCTGCCTGAGAACATTATATGCTTTATTCACAGTATGCATGTTAATCCCAATGTTCTGGGCAAGTGTACGTACCGAAGGAAGCGCATCTCCCTCATGGATCGTCGATGTAGCAATCCCCATGATAATCTGATTCCTTAATTGTAGATAAATCGCTTCATCACTATTAAAATCAATCTCTATCAGCATAAAATATCCCTCTTTACTTTTCTCTTTTGCGAATTTTGTTATATTCATGTTAGCACAGAAGATCTTTTTTGTAAAGAACTCAATTTAAAGGCACATACTCATCAGAAAGAACTGTGCTCAACAAAAAAGGGACTGTGCTCTCACACAGTCCCTGTACTTATTCAATCATCTCAACCAATGATAAGACCTTCCTTATCCATTACATCGATTACCTGATTTACATATTTCTCACAAAGTTCATCCGTTGTAGCTTCTACCATAACACGGATCACCGGCTCGGTTCCACTTTCACGAACCAGAATACGTCCATCATCTCCTAATGCTTCAGCGACCGCTTCTACTGCTTTGACAACTTCCGGATTCTCTCTTGCCGTCTTTTTATCAGAAACTCTGACATTCTTGAGAAGCTGTGGATAAATTATTACTTCTTCTGTCAACTTTCCAAGAGACTGTTTTGTCTCCATAATAACTTCCATGATCATAAGCGAAGTCAGAATTCCATCTCCTGTTGTTGCATGCTTACTGAAAATAATGTGTCCGGACTGCTCTCCTCCAAGCATGAAGTTATTCTGAACCATATTCTCATAGACATATTTATCTCCGACTTTTGTCTTTTCATAACGGATTCCGGCTTTATCACACGCCTTATAAAGTCCGATATTTGACATAATCGTTGTCACAATGGTATCTCCGTTCAGTTGTCCGCGTTCTTTTAAATATTTTCCGCAAACATAAAGGATCAAATCACCGTCCACAACATTTCCATTCTCATCAACTGCGATACAGCGGTCAGCATCTCCATCATAAGCAAAGCCTACATCCAGGTTTTTCTCTTTTACAAATTCCTGAAGCACCTCAATATGTGTTGAACCGCAATTGGTATTGATGTTCGTTCCATCCGGCTCGTTATTGATCACATAAGTCTTTGCTCCAAGTGCATCAAATACACTCTTGGCAATAGAAAATGCGCTTCCGTTTGAGCAGTCAAGACCGATTCTCATATCCTTGAAGGAACGGGTTGCAAGAGAAATCAAATGTCCGACATAACGGTTTCTGCCTGCCGCATAATCAATCGTTCTGCCGATTTCTTCTTTCTGTGCCAGAGGGATTTCTCCGCTAAGACCGTCAATGTATGCCTCAACCTTCTCTTCCACTTCCGCTTCCAGCTTATGGCCTTTTCCATTAATGACCTTGATTCCATTGTCATAATATGGATTATGGCTTGCGGAAATCATGATTCCGCAATCGAAATCCTCGGTTCTGGTCACATAAGATACGCTCGGAGTAGTCGTTACATGTAAAAGATATGCATCTGCACCTGATGCGGTAAGTCCCGCCGCAAGCGCGTATTCAAACATATAGCTGCTTCTTCTTGTATCTTTACCGATTACAATTCTTGCTTTATGATCCTGCCCGTAATACCATCCGAGATAACGTCCTACTTTAAACGCATGCTCTACTGTAAGATTCACATTTGCTTCCCCACGAAAACCATCGGTTCCAAAATACTTTCCCATTTGATTATAGCCTCCCACTTAATTCTGCTGATAAATCTCTGTTACGCTTCAGTTCCGAAACGTTTTGCCTGTTCCTGAATAAGATCAATATCATCAAAATAATTAATCTGCATTGCTTCTTTGACTTCCCTTAGTGTCTGTGCAGCTACCTTCTCAGCTTCGATACTGCCATTTCGAAGAATCTCGTATATCTCCGGAATTCTCTTCTCAAGTTCTTTTCTTCTTGCTCTGATCGGAGCTAATTCTTCCTGCATGATCGCATTCAGAAAACGCTTTACTTTCACATCTCCAAGTCCGCCTCTTTGATAATGTGCTTTAAGTTCATCCAGATTCTGATAATCCGGAAGATATTTTGCAAAATGTTCCTCTCGGCAGAACGCGTCCAGATATGTGAATACACAGTTTCCTTCTACCTGACCAGGATCGGAAACCTTCAGATGGTTCGGATCTGTATACATACTCATAATCTTCTTCTGAACCTCTTCTTCCGGATCGGACAGATAAATACAGTTGCCAAGTGATTTACTCATCTTCGCCTTGCCATCGATTCCCGGCAGTCGGCAGCAGCTTTCATTCTCCGGAATCAATGCCTTCGGAGTTACCAGAGTTTCTCCGTAAACACTATTAAACTTATGCACGATCTCACGGCACTGCTCGATCATCGGAAGCTGATCTTCTCCTACCGGCACTGTTGTTGCCTTAAATGCAGTGATATCGGCAGCCTGGCTGATCGGATAGGTAAAAAATCCTACTGGAATACTTGCCTCAAAATTTCTCATCTGAATCTCTGATTTTACAGTAGGATTTCTCTGAAGACGTGATACTGTAACCAGATTCATATAGTAAAAGGACAGTTCCGTAAGCTCCGGAACCTGTGACTGAATGAACAACGTAGATTTCTCAGGATCCAACCCACAGGACAGATAATCAAGCGCCACTTCAATAATGTTCTGTCGTACCTTCTCCGGATTGTCCGCATTATCCGTAAGTGCCTGTGCATCTGCGATCATAATAAAAATCTTGTCATACTCTCCGGAATTCTGCAATTCCACTCTTCTTCTAAGTGATCCTACATAATGCCCTACATGAAGGCGGCCGGTCGGTCGGTCTCCTGTTAAAATAATTTTCTCCATCTCTATAATCCTCTTTGCTTCTGCTATATAATATGTGATTTAAGGGGCAATATTCATTGCCCCATAATGCAGATCTTTCTATTCTGCTTTGACTTCCTCTGTCGGAAGTTCTGATGTACAATGTGCACATCTGGTCGCCTTGATCGGGATCTCAGATAAGCAGTAAGGACACTTTTTAGTCGTAGGTGCCGGTGCCGCCTCTGCCGGTTTTTTAATCATCTTCTCACTCAATGCATTCATAAATTTAACGAAGCAGAAAATGATAAACGCCATTAAAAGGAAATTAATAACAGCTGTAATGAAGTTTCCGTAATTCAGGAAAGACGGGTCTTCTCCCTGCGAAAGCTGAATTCTCCATTTAGAAAAATCAACGCCGCCTGTTGCAAGTGTGATCACCGGCATTACCACATCCTCTACTAAAGACTTTACGATACTCTGGAAAGCACCACCAATGATAACACCGACTGCCATATCCATGACATTCCCACGGCTGATGAATTCTTTAAATTCTGCGATAAACCCTTTTTTTGCCATATGCACTTTGCCTCTCTTTCGTATATACTATTATACTATAATGTATTCTACCGCTTTTTGTCTATTCAGGCAACTACTTTTTACTCTTGAGGATTATCACGAAATTTCCCCGGATTCATTCCTAAATAATGAGTTCTGTGATAAGTCCGCAAAATACACTGACTCCGTATAATGCCGCCACCACCGACAGATTCGCTTTCCAGTTCTTATTCGTACGGAAAAGCACTAAAAGTCCGACGCCGGCACAGGATAAAAGCCCTGCCAGCATGCTCCCTGCCGATAAGACTCCTTCCAGATAAAATGTCGTGATCATGACAGAAGAAGCACAGTTCGGAACAAGCCCCACAAGTGCGGTAAGAAGAATGCTCTGCACCGGATAAGAAGCCGCTAGCATTACAACATGCCCCATACCGATTCCTTCTACCAGCGCATTTAATACTGCCGTCACCAGAAAGATAAAAAGCACCGTCTGCAGGGAATGTGTCACCGCTGATTTCAGGATACTTCCTTCTTCACAGTGGCAGTGATCTCTCTCACAGATTTCGTGAATATGAAGCCCTTTCTGCTTCCCTCCACTTCTCATTCTGACAACGATATCTACCAGAATGCCCGCCGTCACTCCAATGATGATCTTTACCCCCAAAATCCATACAATCTCACCGGCCTTAGCCCTCTCTGAAATCAGAATCGGCAGCATCTCATCCGATGTTGATAAAAACACAGCAAGCATCGTTCCTACAGTAATCACTCCGCCTGAATACAGACTGGAAGCCGCAGCGGAAAATCCACACTGCGGCACAACTCCAAGAATCCCCCCGATAACCGGCCCTTTCTTTCCTGCGCCGAGAAGCATATTCACCGTCTTTTCTCCCGCCTTATTTTCCAGATATTCCATAGCAAGATACGTGAGAAACAGAAACGGAATCAGCTTGGCCGTGTCTATAAGCGCATCCAACACTACATCTAAAATTAATTCCATCTTATCATCCTTTCCGAATGGTGTTATTCTACCTTACCCCGAAACGAAAATCAAGGGGAAAATGACCAAATCATTTTCCCCTTGTAATCCATCAACACTCTTACCAACTGATTAAATAGATGAGCGTAAGCGTCAGACCAATGCAAACCAGCAGAAGCCCGAATGACAGACTTCTCTCGATTATTCGATTGTTCTCTTTAAGTTCTTCATTTTTTACCGCTATTTCATGTATATAATTTCTGTGAACCGGATTCTTTCTTCGAATCGTATGGTTTTTCATACCTTGTCCAAAGTTCATCATTCTTCCCACTAGTTCAGTCAATGCATTTCCTTCCGTTCTCTCATGCGGAAGCGGACTATCGCAATAAATTGTTTTCCGCAGAAACACTACCGTATAATCCAGTGCACTATCCAGAATCCTGCTCAAAACTCTTCCAATGAGCGGCAGAATTTTAAGAACGATAGGACGATAGATCAGATTTTCAAGATCAAGCCATCCCGGCCAGATATCTACATATTTCCTTTGCCTGTTTCCCTCTGTTTTCATCAACAGATTCCGCACGATCACCAAATAAACTCCTGCTCCGATTGCAGCCGAGATCAGCATTCCCGACAGATTTTCAAGCGAAAAATAATGAACTGTTTCACCCGCTTCTTTCAGATTCATAAAATTCTGTGCAAAAGTCGCGGTGCGGTCCATCAAAAGATGAGGGAATAATCCCCACACCAGTAAGATGACTGCACTAGCCGCAAGCGCGAAAGTGCTTTCTTTATTCATAAACTGCGTCATCTGATCGTATTTTGCCTGTTTTACCGAATCCGTATTTTCCTCCCCGAACACGGCAAAATAAAGCTTTGCCATATATGCAGCTGTAAGACCTCCCGATATCAAAAACAGAAGTTCTACAATTCGAAACGGCATTCCTCCTCCAAATTCCACAATGCTTTCATGCAGTAGAGTTTTGCTGATATAACCACCAAAAAGCGGAATTCCGGAAATGGAAAGTGCCCCTGTAAGGAAAATTCCTTTTAGGATTGGTTTCTTTCTTCCGAACCCCCGGATCTCATTCAGATTCAGCGCATGTGCATTCATATAAATCACCCCTGCTGTCATAAACAACACCAGTTTGATCAATGAATGATTCACCATGTGCAGGAAAGTTCCATGTACTGCCAGTACATTTTCCTCTCCCATAAGTCCCTGCATCCCAATTCCTACGAGAATAAATCCAATCTGTGACATAGACGAGCAGGCAAGTGTCCGTTTGATGTCTACCGACACAAGCGCAAGAACCGCCCCGAAGAACATCGTCGCTGCACCGATCACCAGAATCAGTTTTCCCCAGGCGTCATCTCCATAAAACAGCTGGCAGCTTACAACCAGAATTCCGAACACTCCTGTTTTGGTTAGTATTCCCGATAGAAGTGCGGAAGCCGGCGCCGGTGCCGCCGGATGAGCCTTCGGAAGCCAAATGTGAAGAGGAAATGCTCCCGCTTTCGCACCAAATCCCGTCAACATACAGATACCTGCCGCATAAAGCAGCTTTTTATTCTCACATATGGCCGCTGCCGGAAGTAATTCAGAAATAGAAAGTGTTCCAAGCTCATGATAAACGAGAAAGAGTCCCATTAACATGACCATTCCTCCGATCACAGCAATTGCCAGATACGTTTCGGCTGCCCGAAGAGCTTCCTTTGTTTCTTCCTGCACTACCCATACATAAGATGTAAACGACATCATTTCGAAGAAAATAAAAGTAGTATAAAGGTCAGAAGAATAAAAGATTCCCATCGTCGCGCCAAGTGTCCACAAGAGAAACAGATAGAATCTGTTTTTATGCCCGTGGTGCCTGAAATACTCTTTCGAAAACAATGTTGTCATCATCCACATCAATGCTGCAATACAGCCATATACTGCCCGGAAACCATCTGCTGTAAAATGTATCCCGAATCCACAGATTCCCGGAATCCGCATTTCGAGCGGCGACCATACAAGCAATACCACAGACGCCAGGCATTCAGTAACTGTAATAAAATCCGCAAGATAATCTCTGTATTTTTCCTCATGCATTCCTGCCAGGCAGGCAAGAATTCCTCCAACGAACGGGTAAAATACGAGAACTGCAAGTATGATATTTCTATTCATGTTTTACCCTCCTTTTAAATTACAGATACAACCTGCCGGAACAGTTCCAGCATCGGAGCCGGATGAAGTCCGAAAATAAACATCGCCACAGTAAAAATAACAAGTGGGAGAATCATCATCCAGTTCGGATCTTCCACATCCCGGATCGTTCCATAGTCAAAATTTTTTCCCGGGAAAAATGCCCGGATTGAAATCGACAGCATGTAGATTGCCGTAAGAAGCGCAGATACCAGAAGCGCTCCTATCCCCAGGTAGGCGAGAGGCATTCTCGATGCAACTGCCGCTTTCACCAGATTCCATTTACTTACAAATCCGCAAAGACCAGGTACCCCCATCAGAGCCATACCGGAAATTGTAAATATTACAAACACCTTTGGCATACGATACCCAAATCCATTCAGTTCGTGAATATAATTTCTGCCGGTTTTATACATCACAGCCCCTGCGCAGAAGAAGGAACAGATTTTCATAACCGAGTGGAATACCATATGGCACAGTGCTCCTGTAAGTCCCAGAGGACTCATAAGGACCACACCGAACAAAATGTAGGACAGATTACTGACCGTTGACCATGCCAGCCTCCTTTTAATATGAGTCTCCTTCAGCGCCCGGCTGCAACCATATACGATCGTAATCACGACCAGCGCCATCAATACATTCTGTGCCCATGTCCCTTGTATCAGTTCCGTTCCAAAGCTATAATACGTCACCCTCATCAGCGTAAATGCCCCTGTATTTACCACCGCCACTGCATGTAACAGTGCTGTAACAGGAGTCGGTGCCACGCCCGCCTTCGGAAGCCATGAAGAAAATGGCCACATCGCAGTTTTCACACTAAATCCGCAGAAACATAAAACATAGATAATCAGCAGAAGATTCGTTTTATCCCCTACTTTTGCCATATCGAGTACCCCGCCCGGCACAAAATCCGCAGTCGCGCCATAGCTGAGTATAAAAATCATTCCGATAAACGCAAAGGCCGCTCCGCCCGTCATATAGTAGAAATACGTTCTGCTCGCATGAATCGCTTCTTTGGTCAAAGTATGCATGATCAGCGGAAGCGTCACCAGGCTTAACATTTCAAAGAAAAAGTACATTGTCACAATATCTTCTGCCATTGCGACTCCAAGCGTAACCCCATATGTCACAAGGTAAAACATAAAGAAATATTTTTCATGCCCTTCATGCTTCATATATTCAAAAGAATACAGCACTGCCAGCGGCCAGAGTGAGGATATGAGACCTGCAAATACTTTCCCCAACCCATCCAGGCGAAAACTGACACTTAAGTTTCCGGTAAATTTAAATAACACAAGCGCATCTTGCGGTGGATTTGCCAGCATCAAAAATACCAGAATCGTATTTATGATTACCATTGTTTCAATATAAACCATCATCTGTCTTCTGGTTTTAAACGGAAGCAGAGGAAGCAGCACACCGGAAAGCATAGGAAGCAGCACAACAATCATCATAATATATGAATCCATTTCCTCTCCTCCTTTCTACATCACTGCCGCTGCAATGCGGCGTACAAATTCGATGAGTAGATTTGGAAAGATTCCAAGCAAAAGTCCAAGCCCGGCAAGTACTGCAAGAGGAAGTAGCATTTCCGGATTCGGTTCCGTCTTCTCATAGCTGCATTCCTCTTTTCCCGGGAAGAACCCTTTCATTGTAACCGGAAGCAAATACCCGGCAGTAAGAAGTGCACTGATAAGCAGTACAACAGGTCCTAAATAGCAAAAGATGCCTGTATCCGATTCCAGTGCCCCCTGCGCAAGATACCATTTGCTCACAAATCCACTTGCAGGCGGTATTCCGATCAAAGCCAGAGATGCAATCGTATAACACCACAACGTAACCGGCATTTTCTTTCCAATTCCAGCATAGTCTTCTACTCTGGTTTTTCCAGTGCGGAAAATAAAAATACCGGCAGTTAAAAAGAGTGCACATTTCACAAACGCATGAAATACCGTATGGAGAAGCGCCCCTTCAAAGGCAGAAGGTGTAAGAAGCGCAAGCCCAAACAGAATATAAGAAATCTGACTCACCGTCGAATAGGCCAGACGCTTTTTAAACACCGGTTCCCCATACGCAAGCATCGATCCCATAAAAATTGTGACGAGCGATAATATCATCCATACCTTCTGCACCCAGGTACCGCGGATAAATTCCGGACCGACGATATAATAAACAGTCCTGATAAGAGCAAGTACACCGGATTTTACGATAATTCCCGAAAGCACGGCTGAAGCCGGTGCCGGTGCAACAGGGTGTGCAGCAGGCAACCACGCATGAAGCGGAAACATTCCCGCTTTTATCCCAAAACCTATGATCATGGCAAATACCGCGATCAACAGGATTTTCTCATTTCCCTGTACCAGAATCTTATTCAAAGTACCTCCGCCGACAAAAGTCAATGTATCACAATATCGATACAAAAAGAAGATTCCGAAAAGTCCCATGTACGCTCCGCACATCGAATAAAACAAATATTTCAGTGCCGCCATAATCGCTTCTCTTGATCCATTATGTAAAACCAGCGGAACCGAAGCCAACGTCATCAGCTCATAAAAGAAATACATTGTAACCAGATTTCCAGAAAAATCAAGTGCGACAAGGATTCCATATACCATAAGGTAACATCCAAAATACCGTTTTTCTTCTCCTTCATGCTCCATGTACCGGAAAGAATAAATCCCTGCCGCCACCCAGACAATACTGACGATTGTGACAAAAAGTCTTCCCACATCATCTATGTGAAAATAAATCGGGATATCCTTCATAAGGTAAAAAAGCATAATGCTTCTTTCCTTTGTCCATGCAATATAGAGCGCTGCCGCTGCCGAAACAAGAAGAACGACCAGTGTCAAAAGATGAACCGTACGCAGATTTCCTTCTGCCGGTGCATAACCGGTATGATTTCCTGCATTTCTCCTCTTTGCAGCTCTGATATATTCAAGAAATGCAGAACCAAAAAGTCCGATTCCTGCCACCATCGGCAAAAGTATCGGAACTAAAATCAACTTATCCACAACATTCCCCCCTAACCAAACATTTCCAGCCCGCGCCTAAGAAGATCAATAAGCGGTTCTGAGGATAGTCCTAACGCCAGATTTAATACGATAAAGCAAATCAATGAAGCTGATTTAAGTGGCTGTTCCATAAAGCAGATTTTTCTTGCCGCTTCATTTTCCATACCGGATTTCACAGGCGTATAAATGCGAATCACCGTCTTCATAAAGTAGACAGCATTAAGTACAGTGCTGACTGCGAGCGCAATCAGTGTCGGAAGCATCTTAAAATGATGTCCGACTGCAGCCTGCGCAAACAGCAGTTTCGAAATAAAGCCGGAAAACATCGGGAATCCTACCATGGACAGGGAACCTACCGTAAATGCAGCTCCCGCCAGTTTATTGCGATATCCTGCTCCGGTCAGTTCTTGAAATCTTACTTTTTCTCCCGACGCATCCGTAAGTCCTGATGCTGCCGTAAAAAGCAAGGATTTTGTTGCCGCATGTGAAACCACATGGTAAATACTTGCAAGCACTCCGGCCGGGGTTCCGAGTCCGAATCCCATATAGATGTAACCTATCTGTGCTACCGAAGAAAACGCAATCATCCTGCGGATGTTATCCTCCCGGATTGCACTTAATGACCCCATGATCATGCCTGCTATCCCAAAGACGTAAAGCACATGGATTACTTTGCTGTCCCGTACAATATCGAATCCGATAACACGGTAAAAAATCTTAATCAGCAAAATAATATATCCCTTTGAAACAAGCGATGATAAAATGGATGCTGATGATAATGTGGAATAGCCGTAAGCATCCGGAAGCCATGCATGAAAAGGATATAAAGCACTTTTAATCGCAAGTCCGACCGACATAAGCCCCATTGAAACCAGAAGCGGAATATGATATTCCCCGTTTGCGGCCAGAGCACGTACCGCTTCCTGGATATTACTCATTAAAAGCTGCCCGGTAAGATCATATAAAAAGCAGATTCCCAGAAGCAGAAGTCCTGATCCCAAAAGACTCATGATCATGTAGCGAGTTGCCGCTTCGATCGTTCGTCCATTCTGCCTGATCATGATCAATCCACATGCTGAAATCGTATTGATCTCTACAAATACATAAGCTGTAAAAAGATCGTTCGTGTAGATCAGAGCAAGCAGCGAACACAAAAGCAGATTTATCATCACATAATACAGATTCTGTTTACTCTCTTCAATCTGTCTCTCCCGCTCCTTCACTCCTCCTATCATGCTAAGTAACATGATCACACAGAAAAACACAGCCATAAATGCTTCCAAAAGTCCAACTCGAATCTCATTTCCCCATGGTGCCGGAAAATGTCCCATAATATAGACATATTCCTGTCCGGTCTTAAGCACATACATCAGCACTGCGGATGACATAACTCCAATTACCGAAATCACTGCCAGATTCAGTCTTTTCGCTTTCTTTCCGTCAAGTACAGAAGAAAGCGGTCCGGAAAACAACGAAAGAATAATCGTCATAAAAGGAAAGTTCTGTACAAACTCCATTACCGTCCCTCCTTCTTAAGCCGTGTCGTAATCTCGTCCAGATCCAATGTATGATAACGCCTGTAAAGCCGGATCGTAAGAGAAAGCATCAGGGCAGTCACGGAAACGGATACTACAATTCCCGTAAGAACGAGCCCGCTTGGAATCGGATTAATGTAAGCGTCCACGCTCTGCACACCGTCCACGACGATAGGAGCTTTCCTTCCCGCCACATATCCTTTCAACGCAAGGAACAAATATGTTGCTGTGTCCATTATATTCAGACCAATTATCTTTTTAATCAGATTTTTCTGCAGTAGGAGATTCGAAAAACCGATACCGAATAGGATCATTGCAACCGCTTCTTCATAGTTATTAAGTAAATTTGCAAGATTCATTCTAATATCCTCCCTTTCTGAACATAACATAAAATGTATACATCGTTCCGGCAACTACAACCCCGACACAAATATTCAAAATCAAAATCAGTCCGCTGCTCAGGATGGCTCCCGGTGTTCCAAGAGGGATCACACTTTCTATGTGATTTGCGCCGGTAAAAAAGGAATAACTCTTTGCCAGACTATAACATGCAAGTGCTGCAAAGCTCATCCTCTTATACGTTTTCACCGTAAAGAATCGTTCCGTCTTTGCAAATCCAAACGCATTCAGATATAGAATCAGTCCTGCTCCGATCACTGCTCCGCCGGAAAATCCTCCCCCCGGTCCAAGATGTCCTGCCAGAATAATATAGACTCCAAAAATCATGATCGGAGGAACCAAAATTTTTGCCACCGTCTGAAGAATCACATCGTTTTTCGGTTCATGAGTACGGTCGTTCGCTTCCATGTATTCTCTGGTCCTTTTTCTGTCAGCCCGAAGCAAAATCAGCACCGTACAAGTTGCGATAAATAACACATGGGATTCTCCCAAAGTATCAAATGCTCTATAATCCAAAATCATACCGGTCACAATATTCACTGCACCGGTTTCCCGAAGCCCTTGTTCGATATACCGCTTGGCGACCTCATTATTGACCGGATTGGAAGCATTTCCGAAAGACGGGAGATTCGATACTGCCACAAGAAGCATAAAAACCAACGTTACACAAAAGATTACACAGAACACCCGATAGATTTTCTGGAAAATTCTCACTTCCGCGTTATGTTCCAAATCGTAAACCCGCTCGAAAATGGCATTTTTCTCTTTGTTCCGCATAGTCCTGGAAAAATGCTCTTCTCTGTATTCTTTCTGAGGCTTCATTTCCACTTCACCAACAAAGGGATCCTTCGTTCCGTCAAGCCATTCTTTCAGGCGGTAAGATTTCGTCCTGCGGTATTCCTCATCAGAAAGTTTCCTACTCATCCTTATGCTCCTCCTCCCCTTCGTCTTCTTTCATAATTGCATGAATTTTCTTTAATGTTATAACAAACAAAACTGTTGTAACCCCGGCTCCGACTGCCGCTTCCGTAATCGCAAGATCCGGAGATTCCAATATCACCCAGATGATTGACATGATAAGACTGTATGACATAAAGATCAGGATTGAGTTCAAAAGGCTCTTCGAAAGACTTGCAGAGATCGCGCAAACCACAAGAAATCCTAGTAATATCCAAGTAAATATCTGCATTTCTTATTTCTCCTTTTCACGTTCCAACTCTTTGAGTGATACTTCTCGATAATGCTTTTCTTTATCCTCGTTCGTCATCACTTCCAGTCTGGCAATCAAATGAGAAGATACCGGTGAGGAAAACCACAAAAAAACAATGACAAACAAAAGCTTCAACGATGTAAAATTCAACCCGTTTATCACGATCAAACCTACAAGAGAAAAACCGATTCCAAGCGTATCACCCATGGCGGCTGCGTGCATTCTGTTCAAAACATACTTGAACCGAAACACTCCGATCATCTCAATCGCAAAGATTACAAGTCCAGCCAGTAGGAGCAGCGATCCTGCAAGGAAGCGAACCCATTCAATGATTTCCATTCTTTTTTTCCTCCTCTTCTTTCTTCTGCGCATAAACTCCCATATATACTTTCGTAAGCACGATCACAGCCAGAAAGCTAATCATCGCATAGATCAGACAAATATCCACCAGATATCCTTCCTCCTGCATAAGGGCAAGAATCGCGATCATAACCATGACCATCGTCCCCATCATATTCACAGAGACAATCCGGTCAGAAATCGTAGGTCCAATAATTGCTCTTACCAGACACAGCATCAGCATAACTGCAAGGAAAATAAGTGCTGCCGCAAATACAACATGATACATGCCATCTAGTCCAGCTACCGTTTTATCCATTTTGCATTCTCCTTTTCCAGATCACTTAACATTTCAACAAATACAGAATCAGCCATTCCCACCGCCAGATTTTCATCCAGACAATGGACCGTATACTCTGATTCTTCAAGGAAAACCGTAATCGTTCCCGGCGTAAGTGTAATTGCATTGGCGAGAAATGCCTTTCCTGTCGAAGTTTTCATATCTGAATGGAAACTCACCAATGCCGGTTCAATTTCTTCCCTCTCTGACAATATCATATGGATCACAGCCAGATTCGCTTTCACAATCTCTGATACCAGAACGCCAATGTATCTGAAAAACTTCGGAATCCGTCCTATATTCTTCAGCTCTTTTTCAATGCTATAATCCATAAATTTACATGTAAACGCAAACATTGCAGATGATATTATAATTCCAAATATGCAAATTTCAAGCGTGATTTTACCATTAAAGATGATCCACAGTATAAAATATAGCAAAAACATTTCTATCCTCCTTTTTATTTACTCGAAGCAGTCACAAAAATCGCCATTATTTTAACACTTTTATCTATATATGGCAATAAAAAATATGGGGTGTCTTTTTTCTTAAGATTCCCCATATTTCCCTATTCTCTATTAACCAGAATAACGACTCCTAGTGGTGGAAAAGACGGATTCCCGTAAACGCCATCGCCATACCGTATTTATTGCAGGTTTCAATTACATTGTCATCTCTTACGGATCCACCCGGCTGTGCAATGTATTTAACGCCGCTCTTGTGTGCTCTTTCGATGTTATCCCCAAATGGGAAGAATGCATCAGAGCCAAGAGATACATCTGTCAGCTTATCAAGCCATGCTCTCTTTTCTTCTCTTGTGAATACTTCCGGTTTCTCGGTGAATATATTCTCCCATGCTCCATCTGCAAGAACATCCATATATTCGTCGCCAATATATACATCAATCGCGTTGTCTCTGTCAGCTCTTTTGATTCCCTCTTTGAATGGAAGTCCCATAACTTTCGGACACTGTCTGAGCCACCAGTTATCTGCTTTTTGTCCTGCAAGGCGTGTACAGTGAATACGCGACTGCTGACCAGCTCCGATACCGATTGCCTGTCCGCCCTTTACATAACATACAGAGTTAGACTGTGTGTATTTCAAAGTAATCATAGCAATTGCAAGATCGATCTTTGCTTCTTTCGGGATTTCCTTATTCTCTGTTACTACATTTGAGAAGAAATCATCATCAATCTTCAGTTCATTTCTTCCCTGCTCGAAAGTAATACCAAATACATCCTTGTGTTCTGAAGGTGCCGGAACATAATCCGGATCGATCTGGATTACATTGTAATTACCATTCTTCTTCTGTTTCAGGATCTCCAGTGCTTCCGGCTCATATCCCGGTGCAATCACTCCATCGGAAACTTCACGTTTGATCAGTCTTGCTGTATCTGCATCACATACATCAGATAAAGAAATAAAATCACCAAAAGATGACATTCTGTCCGCACCTCTTGCGCGAGCATATGCACTTGCAAGCGGTGAGAGCTCTCCCAGATCATCTACCCAGTAAATCTTAGCCAGTGTCTCGTCAAGCGGAAGTCCTACTGCTGCACCTGCAGGCGAAACATGTTTGAAAGAAGTTGCTGCCGGAAGCCCTGTCGCTTTCTTTAACTCAGAAACCAACTGCCATCCGTTAAATGCATCCAGGAAGTTAATATATCCCGGGCGTCCGCATAATACTTTGATTGGAAGCTCACTGCCGTCCTTCATATACATACGTGAAGGCTTCTGATTCGGATTACATCCATATTTCAGTTCTAATTCATTCATGATATATGCTCCTTTTGTCTATTTATTCTTATTTACAATTCTGGTATCATATTTACCGGTTGCAATATCAATATATCTTACAAATAAAGAAACTTTATTATCTTCGTTAAGGCTGTTCCACAGAAGTTCTGTAAAGGCGTCCAGATCATCCGGAATCGCAATCAGCTTCGGTTCTCCTTCAAAACTCGGAAGCGGATTTCCGTCACATTTATATGTATGGATGAAATGTCCTTCTCCTGCTACCGGATTCTCATATGCAAAAGTATAGCGGTTACAAGCTTCCGGATTACCATTGTTACTCTTTAAAATCGACATTGCATAGTTATACTTTCCACTTTCAATATGCATAATTCCTGAAATACGAGGGGTGTAGTTCGGACCGTCCGGTTCAAACTCACGGCTTCTTAATGACTGTTCAAATGTCATCTGTTTGTCCATACCTTCGTAAATAGTATCTGTCTGATCACCGTTTGTCACGATAGTCTTATTACCCAATACACGTACCGGTGCGTAAATGATTAAGCTTGGGTCAGTCAGCTTTGATTCATCAAAAGCCTGTGTGCGGATTCCTTCTCCTTCTTCAACAAACACACGGTTACGGCTGTTCTCACTTCTTCCCATGATAAAGTAAGCAGTTACCGCCTTGGTTCCGTCGGCAGACTTACCAATGATGATCCCTCTTCCCGGATAAGAATTGCCCTGCAGTTCTTTTTCAATAGATAACATATCCATGCCTGTTTCTCCTTTTATAACTTGTACTTATTTGTATACGACGATTTATCAAATATAATTATAACCAACAGCAGGTCATATTTCCAGTATTTCTACAAAATATTTCATATTTTTCTGTTTTTACTTTTTTCGGTACTTTTTCTCGATCTTTAATATATAAATTCCCATAACCAGAATGGTCTCAGCCATCACACCGATCACAGGCAGCAGGATTGCCGGAGAATTCTGCTCGTAGTGGATCAGTGGAATCCCAAGCAGAATAAAGCCGATTCCGTATGCACACCATAGTTTTCCCAATGCACGGTTATATCCCCGCACATTCTCCACTTCGAACATCTTCGCATTTGCCCAGAATCCAAATGCGGCAGACTTTTTGCTGAAAAAACAATAAATCCCTAATCCGATAAACGCAGCTCCAGCCAGTGCCCATATAATAAATCCAATTCCAGTCTCCGTCATCTTATTCATCCTCCCAGCTTTCCTTGTTGATCCGTTTTCCGTCTTTATCAAAGCTCCGTTTTAAAGCTTTCTCCGTCGAGTAAATCGGAAGAAGCAGCACGACACATTGAATCGTTATGATAACCGATCCCACAATTCCCACGGTATCATCATCCTTCCCGATCACCGGTATCATCCCCAGAACAGAAGGTATCAGAATCAGCCACCCCAACTTATACCATCTCTTGCCGAAATATTTGTGTGCAAACTGCCATGTATCCATGTTCTTCATGGAGTTTGTCGTTCGATATCCAAAAATCCCGTTGATTGCTTTCGGACCGTTTCTCATAAACATTTTCCCAAATCCAATCATCGTAATCGGTATCAACAGATTCATTACCGTCATAAATATCCAGAATCCCATTCTCTTCTCCTCCCTTACGCATTGTACCTTCCGAAAGTCATGCAATGAAAAATCGATTCTTGCCAATTACTTCATATAAATTCCCGCCAGCTTCATTTCAGCATCAAACGTCAAAGTATAGGTAACACTTACATTATCATAAGAAGCATTCATCTGTACCATAGCAAAGTTCTGCCCGTTCTGCCTGATTTCTGTCATATAAGTTTTTCCAAAATTCCGGAATGTTCCCCAGTTGTCCCCGATCGTTTTCTTCGCCTCTTCCATTTTTTCTTCAGTCAGATAAGGCTTCAGTTCCGAACTGGCAAGTGCCGCCATTGTCTCATAATTCCCGGCATCCAGAGTTTCTATGATCTTCTCCGACTGTGCCTTCACTTCTTCTTCCTGAAAGATACTGCTTTCTTCAATCGGCACACCCTTTGGAAGCATACGGTATACGACCACTGCCGCAATCACTGCGATTCCCAGAATCAGCAGAAGAATGCGAATCCATTTTGTTTTTCTGTATTTTTCAGTCTCACTCTCCGGAAAGGTACGGTTGAATTCCTCTGCCATCGCCACGGATGAACCAAGCGTTTTTTTAATTTCTTCATCACTTTCATTTCGCTCTCTTGCATCCCGGATATCAGCTTCCAGCTGTTTTCGTATCTCTTCCTTCTGCTCTCCGGAACACTTGAGCATCTTTACAACCTGCTTAATATACTGCTTCTCATCGAATCTCTCATCCATATTACGACTCCTCCATGATCATTCTTACACTGTTCGTAATCTCGCTCCATACCTTCTCGATCTCGCAAAGCTCGGTCTCTCCCTGCGGTGTCAGTGCGTAATATTTTCTGGATGCCTGCTTCCCTGTCGGTTCACTCCACCGGCTCTCTACCAAACGGTCATTCTCCAGGCGATAAAGCACCGGATACAAAGTCCCTTCTTTCAGTGCGAATCTTCCATTGCTTTTTTCCTTCAGCTCACTGATAATCTGATATCCATACTTTTCCTCCTCTTTGAGCAGTCTGAGCACCAGCAT